>JAJXZN010000236.1 GCA_021780015.1 Pseudomonadota bacterium | reverse complement strand
GGTGCCGCGCGCGGCATGATCGGCTTCTTCGAGCGCCACAAGCAGCGGCTCGATCCGCGCCAGATATTCGCCGCCCGCCTCGGTAAGCGAGACGGCCCGCGTGGTGCGGGTGAAAAGCGTGGTGCCGATGTCGCGCTCAAGCGCCGCGACGATGCGCGAGGCCGACGGCTGCGACAGCCGGAACTCGCGCCCCGCCTGGGAAAAGCTGCCGGTCCGTGCGACCCGGGTGAAAAGCCGCAAAGCAAAAAGCCGATCACTCATTTGGATTTCAAATATATCCTAGTTGGCGCGGCGCGCTACCCCGGCGCCGGCGAATAACCACCTTGAGCCGGACGCCAACGAGGAGGATCAGATGGGTGAATTGGCAGGCAAGGTCGCGGTCGTGACCGGCGCATCGAAAGGCATCGGGGCAGGGATCGCAAAATATCTGGCGGCCGCGGGCGCCGCCGTCGCAGTAAATTATGCCTCGAGCCGCGAAGGCGCGGACAAAGTGGTCGCCGAAATTACGGCGAAGGGCGGCAAGGCCATCGCGGTTCACGGCGACGTGGCGAAAAAGGCCGACATCAAGTCGATTTTCGAGACGACGTTGGCGCGCTTCGGGCGCCTCGATATTCTGGTCAACAATGCCGGCGTTTACCGGTTTGATCCGCTGGAGACGGTCACCGAGGCCGAGTTCCACCGCGAATTCGACATCAATGTCCTCGGCATGATCCTCGCCACGCAAGAAGCGGTCAAACATTTCGGTGCAGAAGGCGGCAGCGTCATCAATCTGACCTCGGTTGCCGGAACCAGCGCCATCCCAGGTTCCGTCGTTTACTCGGCTACAAAGGCCGCGATCGATTCGCTGACGCGGGTGCTGGCCGCCGAGCTGGGCCCGAAGAAAATCCGCGTCAATGCCATCGCGCCGGGCGTCACCGTGACCGAAGGCTATGAGGCGTTGGGCGAGGTGGCGAAAAATTTCGAAAGCTACGCCTTGGCGCAAACCCCGCTCGGCCGCGTCGCCCAGCCGGAAGACATCGCCAAGGTCGCGGTGTTTCTGGCTTCCGATCAATCAGCCTGGATTACCGGCGAGCGGATCGCGGCTTCCGGCGGTTTGCGCTGATCTTTGAGAGGGGCCCGCGCGAAGCGGGCCTTTTGCATATTCGCGGGCAGGGCAGCGATTGCCGTGACAGGCGCCGACTGGTACATAAAGGGCCAATCGGTACAGATCGGCGCTCTGCCCGTGACTCGGACCCTTTATGAGAAGGCGGATGTCGTGCCGCTGCTTGCCGAAGTTTTTCGCGAGCTCGGCTACGAAGGCGCCACGCTGAGCCGCATCACCGACCGCACCGGCCTCGGCAAGGGTAGCCTCTATCATTTCTTTCCTGGCGGCAAAGAGGAAATGGCGGCGGCCGTGCTCGCCGATGTCGACGCCTGGTTTGCGCAGAATATTTTCCGGCCGCTGGAGAGCGGCGAGCCGCGCGCGGCGATTGCCACAATGTGGGACGAAGTCGCCGCCTATTTCCGCGCTGGCCGGCGCATCTGTCTCGTCGGGGCCTTTGCGCTCGACGCGACGCGCGACAAGTTCGCCGCCGCGATCCGCATCTATTTCGCCCGCTGGATCGATGCGCTCGCGGGTGCTTTGCGCCGCAGCGGCCTCGCGGCGGCGACGGCGCGGACGCAAGCCGAAACCATTGTGCTCGGCATTCAAGGCGCGCTCGTTCTGGCGCGCGCTTTGAATGACGAAGCCGTGTTCACACGAGCCCTCGCACGGCTCGCGCGGGACCTCGCCTTGCCCGAGCGCGGCAAGGCCCGGCAATTAAAGAAAGGCGCGCCATGAAACGCAGCGATCTCACCGAAAAGATTCTCGACATCAAGCGCGAGAAGGGCTGGAGCTGGAAACTCATTGCCGGCGAGATCGGCGGCATGTCCGATGTGCTCATCGTCGGCGCGCTGCTCGGCCAGATGAAACTGACGAAGCCGCAATGCGAGAAGGCCGCAGCGCTCTTCGACCTCAGCGAAAGCGAAAAGCGGCTGCTCAATGAAGTGCCGATGCGCGGCACGCCCATGCCGCCGACGGATCCTTTGATCTATCGCTTCTATGAGCTCGTGATGATCAACGGGCCGGCTTGGAAGGCTCTGATCGAGGAGGAATTCGGCGACGGCATCATGTCGGCGATCGATTTCGATCTCGAGATCGCGCGGCTGCCGGACCCGAAAGGCGACCGCGTCAAGCTCACCATGTCGGGCAAGTTCCTGCCCTACAAATATTATGGCGCGAGCGGCAACAATCAGGCGCTCGGCTATAAGGAAGACTAGGCGCGCTCAGACGAGCGCGCCGCCGCCATCGACGCGCAGCACCGTGCCGGTGCTGTAGGTCTGGCGCATCAGATAGAGATAGGCCTCGGCAACTTCCTCCGTCTCGCCGACATGGCGGACGAGCAGGCGCTCCGCCGTCTGGCGGTAGAGCGTCGTGCGGTCGACCGCGGTCATGTCGTCCCACAACGGGCTGACCACCACACCCGGTGCAACCGCATTCACGCGGATCGGCGCGAGCTCGACCGCCAGTGCCCGGGTCAGGCCTTCGACCGCACCGCAGACACTGGCGCCGAGCGCCCAACCGGCATGCGGCCGTAGGCCCGCGAGGCCTGAGGTCAGCACAATCGACCCGCCAGGCCGAATGTTGGGGCTTGCATATTTCACCGCCGCCAGGGCGCCCCAATAGCGCAGCTCGTAGAATTTCCGCGCCGTTGCCAGGTCCGTGTCGGCGAGGCGGTTGAGCTGCAGCTTGTCGGCCGCCGTATAGGCAAGGTGATCGAACGGTCCGATCTGGGCGAAGAGCGCCGCGATCGCCGCTTCGTTGCCGAGATCGACGGCCTGCCCTTCCGTCCCGGGCGGCAGGCGCTTGAGCGCCTCGTTTACGCGGGCCTGATTGCTGGACGCGACCACGAGTTTGGCGCCTTCGCGTCCCGCTGCCTTCGCGATTGCAAGCCCGATGCCCGAGCTGCCTCCAAGCACCACAATCTTCTTTCCTTCGAACGACATGGGGGATCTCCTTTTTGGTGACGCCAGACATTTGCAGCGCCAGAAGGCTTGCCGCCAGCGCATCTTTGTCGTTTTAATGATGAGCGGAGGTCATCATGGGATTCGATGGCAGATTGCTGAGCGGCGTCGGGACGTTTACGGCAGTCGTCGAGACCGGC
>JAJXZN010000247.1 GCA_021780015.1 Pseudomonadota bacterium | reverse complement strand
CCTTCGGGAAGCAGGAGCCGCCATAGCCGGGGCCGGCGTGCAGAAATTTCGAACCGATGCGATTGTCGAGGCCGATGCCGCGCGCAACATCCTGGACATTGGCGCCGACTTCCTCGCAGAGACTCGCGATTTCGTTGATGAACGTGATCTTCGTCGCGAGAAACGCATTGGCGGCATATTTGGTCAATTCCGAAGTGCGCCGGTTGGTGACGAGAATCGGCGCCTGATTGAGATAAAGCGGCCGGTAAATTTCGCGCATCACCGCCTCGGCGCGCTTGTCCTCGACGCCGATAACGATCCGGTCGGGACGTTTGAAATCGGCGATCGCCGCACCTTCGCGCAGAAACTCGGGATTGGAGACGACAGCGAAATCGGCGTCGGGGCGTACTTCGCGGATGATCCGCTCGACGTCATCGCCGGTGCCGACCGGCACGGTCGACTTGGTCACGATGACGGTGAACCCCTCGATCGCCGCCGCAATGTCACGGGCGGCCTGATAGACATAGGTGAGGTCGGCATGGCCGTCGCCGCGCCGCGACGGCGTGCCGACGGCGATGAAGACGGCCTGCGCCTCGCGCACCGCCGAGAGGTTGTCGGCAAAGGTCAGCCGGTTCTGCCGCACATTGGTCATCACCAATTCGGCGAGGCCCGGCTCATAAATCGGCATCTTGCCGGACTTCAGCGCCTCGATCTTCGCCGGGTCATTGTCGATGCAACAGACCTTATGACCGAAATCGGCGAAACAAGCCCCCGAAACCAGACCCACATACCCTGAGCCGACCATAGCGATTTGCATTTTTCGCTCCTAAAGCGCCGCGACCCTTATGGGACTTGCGACCGAAACGTTGCCAGTGCCATTTTGACGACCGTGAGGCAACGGATCGATGACACAGGCTCGAAACAACGCCGCGTTCCGGACTGGCACGGTCTCGGGCAAGTCTTTGTCGAGATTAGGGAAGGCTGGGCAGCGTCGCCGCCGGGGCCTGTTGCCGTCAAGCAAGCCTAGCGGGATAGCCGCATGACAGACGTATTGCAATGCGATCTCTGCATTCTGGGCGGCGGCGGCGCGGGGCTGGCTGCGGCACGCGCCGCAGCCCGGCTCGGCGCGAACGTCGTCGTCGTCGAAAAGCGGGCCCTTGGGGGCACTTATCTGACACGGACGATCCCGGTTCAGGCTTTCTGCAGCGCCGCCATAAGGGCGGGCGCGGCCCGCAATGCCCACGTCGGCGGCGCCGCACCGAAAATCGATTTCGTGCGCCTGCGCGCCGATGTCCTCGCTGCGATGAAGGATTTCGCCGGCGATTATGCACCGGGACCGCTCGCGGCGCTCAAGATCGAGATCGTCCGCGGCCTTGGCAGCTTCAGCCGGTCGACGCGGGTGGAAGCGGGTGGCCGCTCGATCGAGGCCAAGCATTTCATTCTGGCGACCGGGTCCATGCCGGCGCCCGCGGCGTTGCCCGGCCAAGAATTGATCCGTCCGCTGCTGCTCGAAGATCTGCTGACGATCGATCGGCCGCCGGAAAGCCTCATCATCGTTGGCGCGACATTTCTGGGGCTGGTTTTGGCGCAGGCCTTCCTGCGGCTCGGCACCCAGGTCACCCTGCTCGAGCAGGGCGCCATCCTGCCAAACGAAGACGCTGAACTCCTTGCCCCCGTGCTCACCCAACTCGCGCGTGAAGGCCTGCGGCTCTTTTCGCATGCCGAAATCGGCGGCCTCGAGCCGGCGGGCGGCGGCGTCCGCCTTCATATCAAGGGACAGGCGAGCCCCTTCGACGCCGCACAGATCATCTTCGCCGGTCCCCCCCTGCCCCTGGTCGAAGGCCTGGGGTTGAAGAATGCTCAGGTCACCTATGCAAATTCCGGCATTCTGACCGACGCGCAGGGCCGCACCAGCAATCGCCACATCTATGCCATCGGCGATGCCGCAGGCGGTTCGGAGTCGAGCCTGTCGGCGCTTGGCCAGGCCGAGCGCGTCGCCCGGCATCTTGCCGGTCACAGCGGCTCGATGGCGCCGATTGCCCGCATTCTCGAAACCGATCCCGAAATGGCCACCGTCGGCCTCAGCGAAGCCGCGGCGCGAGAAAAATATCGCTCGATCGGTATCTTGCGTGCCACTCTCGCCGAAACTACACGCGCCCGCCTCTCCGGCAGGCTGGACGGACATGTCAAGATTGTGACGAATGCCGCTGGCACGATCATCGGCGCCGGCTTGGTCGGCCCAAGCGCGCGCGAGCTGATCGGCATCTTCAGCGTCGCCATAGACCGGCGCATGAAAGCGGCCGACCTCGATGTCGTCGCCAATGCGCCAACTTTAGCGCAAGCCGCGTCAAATGCCGCCCTTGCATCTCCCTCCCAAGTCGGCAAAGCTCTGTACAGGCGGCCTTTTTGGCTGCGTCGTACAAACTAGGCGCGATGCGGGACTTTATAACCGTCAACCAGCAGCCTGATGCCGGCAAAGGCTCTTCGCAATTGCAGGGCCTGCGCGGACGGCC
Organism: Pseudomonadota bacterium; assembly: GCA_021780015.1. Classification (GTDB taxonomy): domain Bacteria; phylum Pseudomonadota; class Alphaproteobacteria; order Rhizobiales; family Beijerinckiaceae; genus Methylovirgula. The sequence goes on along the minus strand of JAJXZN010000247.1, from coordinate 719 downwards.
TCGGTTTGGCCTCGCGACGCGGACGCTTTTGTCCGTCATTGCTTTCGTGATGGCAGCGGAAATCATTATCTACGTGCCGCTCGTCGTCAATTTCCGCGACAATTGGCTGCGCAACCGTCTCAGCGCCGCCTATACCGCGACCCTGGTGCTCGAAGCGGCGCCGCGGGCGATGGTCTCCGAGCAATTGTCGCGGCAATTGCTCGACAGCGTAGGCGCCCGCATCATCGTCCTGCAGGCGCATGGGACGCGGCAGATTCTCGCGGCGGCAAGCCTGCCGCCGGCCGTCGATGAATTCTACGACCTGCGCCAGGCCACATTCTTGCAACAACTCGCCTCGACCTGGCGGACCTATTTCGCCGACGACCATCGCGTTCTGACCGTATTCGGCGCGGCGCCAATGGGCGGCGAAGCCATCGAAGTCACGATGGATGAAGGTCCGGCGAAAGCCGCGCTGCACGTCGTCGCGGCGCGGGTTCTGACGATTTCCATGATCGTCTCGGCGATCGTCGCGGCCCTCGCCGTCACGATCCTCAATCTTCTGGTGCTGCGGCCGATGCGCCGCCTCACCACGAACATCACCGAATTCGGCGCCGATCCTGAGAACGCCAATCGGATTATCGTTCCGTCCGGCCAGACCCACGAGATCGGCCGCGCCGAGGAAGCGCTGGCGACGATGCAGGATACGCTCGTCCGCGAATTGACGCAGAAGAAGCATCTGG
>JAJXZN010000190.1 GCA_021780015.1 Pseudomonadota bacterium | reverse complement strand
CGGGATCGGCACGGATGCGCCGATCGACGGGATGACTCCGGCCCCGGCCGGCTCCGGAGACACGCACGGCTGCGCGGGAGCCGGTCCCCCGGGGCGGCGCCGGGACGCGATTGCGGCCATAGCTCGCATAGCCTCCGATCGCATCATCGAAGTCGAGGACCATAAGGCGCGACCGCCGCTGAATGGCAGAGCGCCACCAGCTTGGCCCACGCCGGGCGATCATCCGCTCCAATTCCCGGCCGGGAATGATGCCCCGATAAGCGTGCCGCCACGCCGCATCATGCACTTCGGCAATTGCCTCTGCATCCATTTCCCGTGCATCGCGGATCGTGATGAGCGTCTCGGCCATAAAGCAATGTTAGGCCCGCTTCGCCTCCGCCTGCAAGAACTTCTTCTTGGCACTGGCCTGCAGCGGGTGCCGATCTGTGGACGGGAAAATGCAAATGAATTTGCTTGTGAATTTGCTTGATTTTGCGCCGTCGCACCGCCGGTTTTCGCAATCGGCACGACGCGGCGACGAAGGCCGCGGAACGACGATTTTTATGCCTGCGTGTCGTGGCGATGACAGTGCGGCCGGAAATGTTCGGATGGCGCGTTCCGGCCGCACGAGGCTGCGTTGTTGTGAGGCCGGCTATAAAAGGCCGAGCGCGTTAACGACGATCAGAATTGCCAATAGGGCTATACCAAGTCCGAGGCTTATTCCGATCAGTTTCTTTTCGATCGGCAGAAGCGGCTCGGCTTCTGCGCCTTGCACTTCGGCCTTGAGATCGATCTGTGCCATTTTGCTCTCCTGAACGTTGCGGCCGGGATCAGCCGGCGAGCGGCGGCTTCACGCCATGGAAGAAAAGCCAAGAGATGAAGAGGCCGACCCAGATGACGAAGCCGAACAGGCTGACGACATAAACGGCGGCGAGCTTGCCGAGGCCGTCCGCCCAAAGGCGGCGGAAATTGGACAGGACGCCGATCGAGAAGAAGGTCAGGACGAAAAAGACGACACGGAAGATCGTCGTCTCGTCGGCGACGGCTTTCAGCGCCGGCGCCTGGCCCTTCAAGATAAGGGCCGCGGCGAGGCCGAGCGCGAAGGTCAGCACGAAGCCCAGAATGAACTTCGGAAACCGCTCCCAGATTTCGCTGGCCTTGGCTTTGCCGGCCGGGGCGTTGGGATTGATGTAGCTTGTCCAAACATGGGCGAGGACGAAGGCCCAAACGCCGATGAAGACGTCGATGAAGACCTTGATCGTCGTCGTCGTGCCAAGAATCCAACCCGGCTGATAATGGACGCCGGCGGCGACATTCTTGGCGTCGATCAGGGCCTCGGTGATGCCGCCGGCGGCAACGGCGGCACCGTCGGTTTTCACTGCCAGGCCGATCCAACTCGCCGCGACAAGCGGCTCGTGCGCCAGGAAGGTGCTGGCGAGGAACGGCAACAGGAACAGCTCGATCACCGCAAAGACGACGACCAGCGACGCGACGAGCACCGCGACTTGCGAGCGCGCCCGGATGGCGCCCCCCGTAGCGATCGCTGCAGCGACCCCGCAAATCGAGATGCCCGAGGCGAGCGGCGCCGCCGCCTCGCGCGAAAAGCCGAAATATCTGCGGGCGATGAAATAAACGACCGGCCAATAGATGAGATAGGCTTCGACGATGGCGGCAAGCGATCGCACGAAGACGGCGGAGGCAAGATTGAGCTTGCCCGCGACGGTGATGCCGATGGCGCCGCCGAGCAGGACGATGGCGATCTTGACATAAAGATCCGGCCGAATCGCCTCGTCGAGCCAGGCCGCGACGCCCGGAAAGAAGTTGGCGATCAGCAGCCCGACGATGAGCGCGACGATATAGCCACCTTCGGCCGTCAGGTGCAGCGACCAGGTCACTCCATATTTGGCGAGCTCGGCCGGCGTCTCGGCGGCGAAATGCGCGTAGCCGCCAATGTCCCAGGCGAGATAGGCGAGCCAGAAGACGGCTGAGAACGTCACCGCGAAACGGCCGACATTCGCCCTGATGGCGGATGCCGCTGCACTGAGGACCGCAAGCAGCGCCAGATAGGTCAAGGCGAGCGACGCCAGGCCGCCGAGCCAGGCATAGCTCTTGCCGAAAGGCGCCAGCGATTGCGCCGGATCGGTCCAAAGTCTGGACTTCACCGCCCAGCCGAGCAGATCGACGCCGCCCAATCCGAGCAAAGCCAGAACGAAAACAATGATTCCAAGGATGGCGGCGACCCAATCTTCGTTGAGATGCACCGCCGCGCTCTCAACCTGCGAGGCTGTCGTGTCAGTCATGATGAAACCCAAGCTCCCCTGCTGTCAGAATAATACATTATTTCGATAGAATTTATATGTAAATATAAGACTTGGTCGTGAATTGGCCGCGGGCGCCGGCTGCTGCCGGGCCTTCGGTCCGATGATCGGCCGCTAAGCTTCGGAAATTATCGACCGCGCCGTTGCGGCAAGCGCGCCGAGCAGGCCGATAAGGTTTTCTGCAGCGGCCGCAGCAGGGCCGGAATTATCGATGACGAAATCGGCGGCGAAGGCGTCCGCAAACGCCTGGTTGCGGGCGAGCCGTTCGTCGATGTCGATTGAGGTGTCGCGCCCGCGTGCGCTGAGTCGCGCGGCGAGAACCTCTGCGGGAGCAGTGACGAGAATCGTGGCGGTGCGCGGAAAATGGGCCTTCGCTGCGACGATGGCTTCGCGCGACACGTTGCAGGCGACGATATGCCCGGCGGCCAGCGCCGGCCGAACCTCCTGACCGATGGCATAGCCAAGGCCGTGCGCGCGCCAGGCCAAGGCGAAAAGGCCAGCGCTGAGGCCTGCCGCATAATCCGCTTCGCTGATGGCGCGGTGATCCTCATGCGCCGACGGCGGTCGCGTGACATAGCGGCGGGGAAAGCTGAAGCCGGGTTCGCCGGCGAGTTTTGCTTTTGCCTGCCGCAGCAAAGTGTCCTTGCCGGCGCCGCTCGGACCCACCACACAGACGAAAATGCCGACCGTTGCGGACACGGAAAGCCCAGAATAAACAGACTGAAACAAGGCATCGACTTTGCGCCAAAAGGCATTGCGGCGCCAGCCTAATCTGGACCTCGGCCGGGCCCCGCGGCGGGCACCAAGCGCTACGATTTTGTTCACTTCTTTCCGGCATAGTTTTCAAAGCGATGCAGACGCCGCGCGGGGGAGCGGCGGCGGATTCCCGAACGGTGATTTCATGGACGAGACGCAGGCTGACAAAACCCAAAGGCGCGAACTGATCGCTTTCCGCATCGGCGCGCAGGAATTCTGCGTGGACATCATGTCGGTCCGCGAAATTCGCGGGTTTACGCCGGCGACGGCACTGCCGCGGGCGCCAAGCTTCGTCCGCGGCGTCATCAACCTGCGCGGGGCCGTGCTGCCGATCGTCGATCTCGCGGCGCGGCTCGGCTTTCCGGCCACCGATCCGACGGTGCGCCACGTTATCATGGTGGTGCAGGTCGATCGCCAGGTCGTCGGCCTCCTTGTCGATGCCGTGCTCGACATCCTCACTGTCGCCGATACGGACATTCAGCCGACGCCCGATGTCGCCTCGGAGATGGCGAAATTGTTCACCCGCGGCGTGCTGGCGATCGACGGGCGAATGATCAGCTGGATCGCGCTCGAACACGTCCTGCCGCCAGCGACGAGCGAAGCGGCCTGATCAAGCCGCGGTTGTCTTGACCCGGCGGCTGCGCCATATGGCCAATCGAGTCCAATACCGTTAGAGCGGGATCGGCAGATAAGGTCGCGGTCCGCGCGAGCTTGTTTGCGCTGAAAAACCCCTTCGCATCCCGCTCCGGCGAGGCCGGCGATGAACCTTGCCGCTTCGGCACCAATTGAAAAACCAGATGAAAAATCCGCCCCCGCCGGTCCGGTCGCGCGCTGGCGCGGCCTCGTCAGGCGAAGCGAGCCGGCGCTCATCATTCTGGCCATCGCGGTCGGCGCGCTCGCCGCGGGCCTCGTCGCGCTGACCTCCGGCGCGGTCCAGTTGATCCATCAGATTTGTTTCGGCATGGCCGGCAACGCGCGCCTCAGCGGCACCGAGGCCTTGCGTTCGCCCTATCTGGCCTTCATCCCGGCATTCGGCGGCGCGATCCTCGGCATCACCGGCCTTTTCATCAAGCGCTGGCGGCCGCGCCGGCCGGTCGATCCGATCGAGGCCAATGCCCTGCACGGCGGCCGCATGTCGCTGACCGACAGCATCCTCATCGCCTTGCAGACCGTCGTCTCCTCCGGTTTCGGCGCTTCCGTCGGGCTTGAGGCCGGCTATACGCAGATCGGCGCGGGCTTCGGCTCGGTCTTGGGGACACTGTTCCGGATGCGCCGCAGCGACATGCGCACGCTCGTCGGCTGCGGCGCCGCCGGCGCCATTGCCGCCGCTTTCCAGGCGCCGTTGACGGGCGCCTTCTATGGATTCGAACTCATCATCGGCACCTATACGTCGTTCGGCCTGGCGCCGGTCATCGCCGCGTCGATCAGCGCCGTCCTTGCCTCGCGGGCGCTGGGGATCGATGCCAATTTCGTCGGCCATTTCGTCCCGACCGCACAGATCTCGCCGGTCGATTTCGTTGCCTTCGTCTTCCTTGCTTTAGCCTGTGCCGCGGTCGGCATCGGCGTGATGCGCGGCGTGACCTTCGTCGAAAGCCTGTTCAAGCGCAGCCATTTGCCAGCCGCCCTGCAGCCGATCACCGGCGGCCTTTTCGTCGGCTCTCTGGCGCTGGTCACGCCGCATGTTCTCGCCTCCGGCCACGGCGCCTTGCGCACGCTCTTTCAAAACGCCGGGCCCGGGTTGACGCTGCTGCTCGTCATCGTCACGCTGAAATCGCTCGCCTCCGCGATTTCGATCGGCTCCGGCTTTCGCGGCGGCCTGTTCTTCGCGTCGCTCTATATCGGCGGCCTGATGGGCAAGATCGCCAGCGCCATGCTGCCGCTCGTCGTGCCGGGCGCGGTTCCGGATGCTGCGGCCTATACTGTCGTCGGCATGGCCGCGCTGGCCGTCGCGATCGTCGGCGCGCCGCTGACCATGTCTTTCCTCGCGCTCGAGACGACGGGCGATTTTCCGCTGTCGCTGGTGATCCTGATGGCCGCGACATTGGTCTCGGTCATCGTGCGCCGCGCGTTTGGCTATTCCTTCGCCACGTGGCGGCTGCATTTGCGCGGCGAATCGATCCGCAGCGCCCAGGATGTCGGCTGGATGCGCGCCCTGACGGTCGCGCGCATGATGCGCAGCGATCTCCAGCTCACATCCGCGGACCAGAGCCTCGGCGATTTCAAAAACCAGTTTCCGCTGGGCGCAACGAATTGGGTCGCCGCCGTCGATGCCGGCGGGCGCTATCTTGGCCTGATCTCGGTGATCGATGCGCATCTCGCCGCGGCCGAGTCGCGCCCGCCCGAGCTTGCGGGCCTTCTGCGCGAACCGGAGACGGTGCTGCGGCCCGACTTGAACATCAAGGAGGCGGCGGACATTTTCGACCGCACGCAGAGCGAGGCGCTGGCCGTGGTCGATGCGAGCCGCAGGCCGATCGGCCTGCTGACCGAAGCGCATGTGCTGCGCCGCTATACGGAAGAACTCGAACGCGTGCGGCGCGACCTCGCCGGCGAGGAATGGCTCGGCGAGAACTAGCGGATCGAAGGGATTCGATGCCGACCGTCAGTGCCGCGCCAAATAGAGCGACAATGTCGCAATCGACAGCAGGGTCGAGACGAGGATGACGCGCGAGGTCGTCGCGGCTTCGCGCTTGTAAAATTCCGCCAGCATGAACGAGCCCGTGCCGGTCGGCAGCGCTGCGATGAGGGTCGCGACCTGCGCCTGGAACGCCGGCAAATGGAAGACGAAAACCGCCAGCATCCACGTCAGCAAAGGCTGGAGCAGGAGCTTGATGCCGACGAGCACGGCGGTCATCGTGACGCGGCTCTCGCCCGGCGTGCGGCTTTCGGCCAAAAACAGCCCCAGGGCGACGAGGGCACAGGGCGGCGCCGATTGGCCGAGCAATTTCACGAACGAATCGACCGGCAGCGGCAGGCTGAAGCCGGCAAGGCGCAGCATGGCGGCAAGGGCAGGGACAACAAGAAGCGGGTTGCGCGCCAATGCGGCGGCGACGCGCAATACGAGCGTCAGGCGGTCTTTTTCCTTTTGCAGGCCGATTTCGATCAGGACGATCGCCACAGCGAAAATGAGACAGACGGTGAGGATTGTGGCGATGAGCACCGGTGCCAGCGCTGCCTTGCCGAAGGCCGCGAGAGCCAGCGGAAAGCCCATATAGCCGGTATTGGCATAGGCGCCGTTCAGCCCGTCGACGGCGGCATCGGCGAGCGGGCTTTGCTGACGCAGGCGCACGGCGACCGTCAGCGCGAAACAGACAAAGGCGGCGAGCCCGAAGGCGGCGATGAAGCCCGGCTGCCAGATTTCGCCGCCGCTGGCATGCGCGATGACGTCGAAGAGCAGCGCCGGCAAGGCCAGATAGACGACATAGCGGTTGATCTCGCCGGTGGCGGATGGCCCCAGGAGGTCGAGGCGCCGTACCAGCCAACCGGCGAAAATCACCGCAAAGATCGGCAGGACGACCGAAAGGGTCGAAATCATGAACGGGCTTTACCTTGCGGCGGGCGGCGTCCTTCCTCTCGATTGTCGTTTTCTTCTCTCGAACCAGAAGCGGGCGGAAAGATCAAATGACGACAACGTCAAACGCCCGTCATAGCGTCCCGATGTTAAATGCGGCTGCGGCCCGGGAGAGAAGGCGATGAGGGCAATCCGTGCGATCGGCTTGCTAGGCGCGGCGTTTGGCGCTTTGGCGCTGGCGGCTGCCCCGGCGCGCGCCGCCGGCGGTCTCGATCAGATCAAGACGATTGTCATCCTCTATGCCGAGAACCGCAGCTTCGATGCGCTCTACGGCGATTTTCCCGGCGCCCGCGGCCTCGCCGATCTTGCGCCGGCGCAGTTCGAGCAGCGCGACCGCGATGGCACGCTGTTGGCGCGCTTGCCGCCGATTTGGCGCGGCCTGACCGGCAAGCACGTGGTGCCGCCGATTCCGCAGGAGAAGACGGAGGGGCTGCCCAATGCGCCGTTCGCCATCGACGATCCGAAGGGCTTCAACCTGCCGCTCAGCATCGAGACGCGCGACCTCGTGCACCGCTTCTATCAGAATCAGATGCAGATCGACGGCGGCAAGAACGACCGCTTCGCCGCCTATAGCGATGCCGGCGGCCTCGTCATGGGCCATTACGACGGGTCGAAACTGCCGCTTTGGCCGATCGCCAAGGACTATGTGCTGGCCGATAATTTCTTCATGGGCGCGTTCGGCGGCTCGTTCCTCAACCATTTCGAACTGATCTGCGCCTGCGCGCCGATCTATCCGCATGCCGACGAGAGCCCGGCGAAGGATCAGATTTCAGCCATCAACCCGGACGGCGTCAGCCTTAAGCTCGCGGCCGATTCGCCCGCCTCGGCCCTCGACGGACCGCCGAAATTCGCCAAAGACCGCGCGCTGACGCCGGATTTCTACGCGGTCAATACCATGCAGCCGCCCTATCAGCCGAGCGCCAATCCGCCGCAACCGGGCGGCGAGCCGGCGCTCGCCGATCGGCACGCCGCCACGACCTTGCCGCCGCAGACCGAGACCACGATCGGCGATCTTCTCGATGATAAGAACATCGCCTGGGCCTGGTATGCCGGCGGCTGGGGTGCGGCGCTCTCAGGCAAGGACACGAAGGATTCGCAGGCGCTCGTCTTTCATCATCAGCCGTTCAATTACTTCAAATTCCTCGCTCCGGGCACGCCGGCGCGGGCCGCGCACCTGCGCGACGCGGGCCTTGCCGGGGAACTCTTCATCAAAGATATCGATGCGGGCGCGCTGCCGCCTGTGACGTTCTACAAGCCGCCCGCCAATCTCGACGAACATCCGGGCTATGCCGATGTGCTCGCCGGCGACAAGCACCTCTTCGATCTCGTCGGGCATCTGCAGAAAAGCCCGCAATGGCCGCATATGGTGGTGATCATCACCTATGATGAGAATGGCGGCTTCTGGGACCATGTCGCGCCGCCGAAGGGCGACCGCTTCGGCCCCGGTACGCGGGTGCCGACGCTGATCGTCTCGCCCTTTGCCAGGCGCGGCCGCGTCGATCACACGCTCTACGACACGACCTCGATCCTACGGCTGATTACGCGGCGTTTCGGATTGCCGGAATTGGCTGGGTTGAAGGCGCGCGACGCGGCTATGGCGAAGGCGGGCGAGCCGAAACTCGGCGATCTGACCGGCGCACTCGATCTGTCGGGGAATTAGGCGACGGCCGCGCGATTCAGGCCGGCTCGGCGAGATTGGCGAGTTCGATCGACGCGCCCTGGTTCTGCGCCACGCGGATATTGTCGAAGAACTGGCGGGCGCTTTCCTTCCAGGTGAACTTGGCCGCATATTTGCGGCAATGTTCGCGCGAAATGTCGAGCGCCCGCAGCGCTGCCTCGCGCAGGTCGTGGCTCAGGACGCCGGTGCCGGAATCGCCGATCACATCGAGCGGCCCGGTGACCGGGAAGGCCGCGACCGGAACGCCCGAGGCCAAAGCTTCGAGCAGGACGATGCCGAACGTGTCGGTGCGGCTCGGAAAGACGAAGACATCGGCCGCGGAATAGACCTGCGCCAGGGCCTCGCCGCTGCGGGCGCCGAGGAAATGCGCCGCCGGATAGGCGGCGGCAAGGCGCGCCTGCAGGGGCCCGTCGCCGACGATGACTTTCGAGCCGGGCAGATCGAGCTTCAAAAACGCCTCGATATTCTTCTCGACCGCCAAGCGGCCGACGAAGAGAAAGATCGGCCCCGGCAGGCCGGCCAATGCGTTCTCCGGCCGCGGCCGGAACAAAGTGCCGTCAACCCCGCGCGACCAGCGCATCAGGTTGCGGAAACCGTGCCCCGCAAGAATGTTTTCGAGGCTGGGAGAACTCACCATCGTGCCGGCGGCGGCGCTGTGAAAGCGGCGCAGCGCCGCATAGCTCACCCGCATCGGGATAGGCAGCCGCGCCGCGACATATTCCGGGAAGCGCGTGTGATAGCTCGTCGTGAAGGTGCGCCGGCCATGCAGGCAGGCGCGCCGCGTCGCGAGGCCGATCGGCCCTTCCGTCGCGATGTGGATGAAATCCGGATTGAAGTCGGCGATGAAGCCCGCAACCTTGCGCGGATAGGCGAGCGCCAGCCGGATCTCGCGATAGCCCGGCAGGGGCAGGGTCCAAAAATCCGTCGGCGTCAGAAACCGGACATTGACACCGAAGCTCGCCGCATGCGCGGCGATATTCTCGAGCGAGCGGACCACGCCATTGATCTGCGGCCCCCAGGCATCGGTGGCAATCAGAAGTTTGGTCACGCCGCCGTCGCCTCGATCTCAGGCTGCTGGGCCGCCGCGGCGAGCGCTTCCTTGGCTTCGCGCACTTTGTCGGCCCAATGGATAATCTCGAACCGGCCGTCGAAATGTTCAACCAGCGCGGTGCAGCTCTCGACCCAATCGCCGGTGTTCATATAGCGCACGCCGAAGTCGTCATGGATGATGGCGTGGTGAATATGGCCGCAGATGACGCCATAGGCGTCGCGCCGCCGGGCCTCGCCCGAAAGCGCCGATTCGAACCGGCCGATATGGTTGACAGCGCTCTTCACCTTCAATTTCGCCCAGGACGACAGCGACCAATAATCCAGGCCGAGCCGGCGGCGGACCATATTGAGATAGGTGTTGATCCACAGCGCCAATTCGTAGGCTCCATCGCCGAGCACGGCAAGCCACGGCGCATGCCGGACGACGAGATCGAACTGGTCGCCGTGCATGACGAGGAAGCGCTTGCCGTCCGCCGCCTCGTGGATCGCGGTATCCATGACGTCGATACCGCCGAAATTATGCCCGACGTAATCACGCATGAATTCGTCGTGGTTACCAGGAATATAGGTGATCTTGACGCCTTTGTGGACGCGTTTCAACAGCTTGCGGACGACGTTGTTGTGCGATTCCGGCCAGTACCAGCCGGATTTCAGCCGCCAGCCGTCGATCACGTCACCGACAAGATAGATATGGTCCACGTCGCAATGCTTGAGGAAGTCTAGCAGGAGGCCTGCCTGGCAACCCTTTGTTCCCAAATGCAGATCGGACAGGAAAAGTGTCCGGACGGCGATGCTGTCGAGATGCTTTTTCGCCACGGTTCCGACTCCCGATGAGACGTCATGTCCTTGGCCGAGTCGGGTGGCACTTTGATGACAGGGATGTGGTCCCCTCTCCCCGCCCGCGGGGAGAGGGTTAGGGTGAGGGGCTGGGGGATTGGCTATAACGCCTTCCGCCGCTCGAGCACGGCGAGAATCGTCTCCAGGACAGCTTCGGTATTCTCGAAGACTTCGGTGTTTGTGACTCTTAGGACGCGATAATCGGCCTTCGCCAGATGGGCAGAGCGCCGAGCGTCCGCCGCAATCTCTTCCGGGGTGCCGTGTGTCGCGCCATCCACCTCGACGACCAAGTTTTCCTCCCGGCAAAGGAAATCGGCGAGATAAGGTCCGATTGGCGCTTGGCGAACAAATTTGAAGCCGCTTAGCCGGCGCGATCTGAGCTTCGCCCAAAGTTTTGCTTCTGCCGATGTTTGCGATCGGCGCAGTTGACGGGCTCGTCTGACCTCAGGGATTCGCAAACCGCGCATTGGCTCCTCCCAGCCCCTCACCCTAGCCCTCTCCCCGCAAGCGGGGAGAGGGGATCAGGGCAAAAGAAAAGCGCCGGACGGTTGCCCGTCCGGCGCTGAATTCAGGCTCTCAAGAGAGGCTTAGAAGAACCAAGCCGTGCCGAGCCAGAGGTCGTCTTCCGAGACCGATTGGCCGAGCTGGTTGATCGCCCAGGTGTGGCCGTATTCCGCCTGCAGCGCCATCCAAGGCGTCAGCTGATAGCGCAGGAAGCCGATGATGCTCTCGTTGTCGTGCACCAAGGTCGGCCCGGCGCCGATGGCCCAATCGAAGCCCGTCGCCTCCAAGGCGCTCACGCCCCAGCTCGCGCCGAAGGTGAACTTATCCCAGGTGTAGGACGCCTGGGCATAACCGCCGTAGGACTTGCGGGCATTGCCGGCAATATCAAAGCCATCAAAGAAGAAGCCGGTCGTGCCGAGGCCCTGGCCATAATAGCCGTAGGCCACGAAGCTGAAGCCGTCGATGTCCAACTTGCCGAAGCCGTCGACACCCCAGCTGTTGGTTGTGCCATTCTGCGGGAGAAGGCCAACGCTGCCGGTTCCGCCGTTGATCGTATAGTCAGCTTTGTGTTGCTGCCAAAGAGCATCGCCCGACACGGTCAAAGCCGCGCCCGGCGCAATATTGCCCTTCCACTTGATCTGGCCCTGAACCATCGGCAGTTCTTGACCCGTCAGGGTAGACGAATACGGTGTCAAACCGCCGGCGAAGTTGACAAAACTGCCGGCTAAAGCATCGTTCGCGTTCAAAGGCGTCATGGCGCTGATCGATGCCGTGAAGCCGTTGAAGTCCGGCGTCGTATAGGTGATCTGCGGAATCCAGTCCGCATACACATAGCCGACGCCGATACGGCCGAGCGACGTGTTGGCGGGCGACTGCGTCGTCAGCGGCGAGCCCATGCCGAGCAGGGTCGCGTCGTTCAGGATGGCGTCCGAACCGAACAGGCCGAGATCGCGGCCGATCTTGACGGTGCCGAAGGTCGGCGTGCCGATCGTGCCGAAGACCTGACGAAGGTCGATGCCGGGGGTGCCGAGAGCGTTCGGCGAGCCGGGACCATTGGCGTTGCTGCCATTCGGAGCAACGTTGTTGCCGCCCGTATAGGCGCCGATGGTGAAGCCGAGATCGTAACCCATCTGGTTGGTGGCGATGCTCAGCACGATCGCGCTCGGCAGCAGGCCGGCCTGGATCGAATTATACGGCTGGTTCGAGCTGGCAGTGACGAGGCCACCAGCGACTGTCGCCGTGCCACGCTTATCAAAAGTTTCGTCCGCGCCGAACACGAGGTCGCCGGAGATTTTCACATCGATCGCGCCGACTTCACCTTCCTTGGTGACGAGGCCGGGGATGTGGAAGCCGATGCCCTTGTCGAGGCGGGTCAGGTAACGGTCGTCCGGAACGACGACGACGCCGTCTTTCGAATAATGACGGCCATAGGGGCGGGCCATGTCCGCCTTTTCCGCCGCATGGCGGGACTTCAGCTTGGAGTATTCGCCACGGGTCAGAACGCCCTTGGCGCGCAATTGATCAAGAAGCTGATCGGTCACGTCCGCGCGAGCCTGGCTGACCACAGTCATGCTCATCGCCGCCGCCGCCGCAAAAACGACCATCCGCGCAAGGCGGCCGCTGCGGCGAGACTCGGATGGAGATTTCACCATTAATATGTCCCCCTGTTATCACTTTTATGAGTCGAGTATTCCGGTGCTCGATCCTAGAGATTTTCCCGAAACGGTCGATAGGCTCTGCGACCTTCGAGCGCATTTCGCCAAGCCATGTGGCAATTGGGCGACAGATATGCGCCATGGCAAAGCTCGATATCCCGCAGCGCACGCGCGCTTTGCGAATCGCCAAAACCCAAGTTTAAAAAAGGATAAATTTCATTCGCCGCCGGCGGGCCGCAGCGACCACTTCGCTTCGGCGGAACGACTCAGCGGAAGGTGGCGGCCGGGCGCGGCCCTGGGGATAAGGCCGGGCGTGGCGGGGCGGAATCGTGCATATATCCGCTCGGCAGGCTGCCGGCCGGTGCGGCGCCCCCGCCGCCGCCCTGGTAGGGAAGCAGGCTGTCCT
>JAJXZN010000047.1 GCA_021780015.1 Pseudomonadota bacterium | reverse complement strand
GAGTGCTCATCATCAATCGCGGCAAGCTGGTGGCCGAGGACACACCCGAAAACCTGACCACGCAGATCCGCGGAGGCGATCGCGTCCGCGTGCTCGTCCACGGCGAAGAGCCGGCGCTGCGCCAAAGTGTCGAGGGCAAGCCAGGCATGCCGGGTCCTCGCCCGCCGTACCCGGCGGTGTCGGGATTCTTCGCCAAGCCGACCTGCCATCATGAACCGGACCATTACGGGAACATCCGCGAGAGCGAAGCGGCAGACCTGTTACGCAAATTTTTCGTAGAGAAGCGTTAGGGTTGGGAAAATCCGCCGCGCCGCCTATCTCTTGACAGGGCGCGGCACCCAGCCCACAAGCAGAGCGACAATGCTGCGATGCGGCCGCTGTCGCTTCGCGTCCCGGGATTGATCAGCAATCCCAATCGTTTGATGGACATCCTCAATGCCAGAGACCGTGCTTACAGAGGCCCATGGAAGCGAGGCCCCGGTGACAAGCAAGCCCAAGCTGCAGATTCTTCTCTGCGCCCCGCGCGGCTTCTGCGCCGGCGTGGTGCGCGCCATCGACGCGGTCGAACAGGCGCTGCGCATCTACGGGGCGCCGGTCTATGTGCGGCACGAAATCGTCCATAACAAATATGTCGTCGAAGGGCTGAAGGCGAAGGGCGCGATCTTCGTCGAAGAGCTCGACGAAATCCCCGATACGCAGCAGCCGGTGATCTTCTCCGCGCATGGCGTGCCGAAATCCGTTCACGCCGATGCGGACACGCGGAAAATCTTCGCGCTCGACGCAACCTGTCCGCTCGTCACCAAGGTCCACCGCGAGGCCGAGGCGCATTTCCGCCGCGGTCGTCAGGTGATCCTCGTCGGCCATGCCGGTCATCCCGAAGTCGTCGGCACGCTCGGCCAATTGCCGAAAGGCTCGATCATCCTGGTGCAGACGCCGGAGGACGTTCAAAACCTGACCGGCGTCGATGAGAGCAATCTCGCCTATGTCACCCAGACGACGCTGTCGATCGACGATACGCGCCATATGGTCGATGCGCTGACGCGCCGTTTCCCGCAGATCATCGGCCCCTACAAAGAAGACATCTGCTATGCGACGACCAATCGCCAGGAGGCGGTCAAGCGCATTGCGCCGATCGTCGATGCGATGATTGTCGTCGGCTCGTCCAATTCGTCGAATTCGCAGCGCCTGCGCGAAGTCGCCGAACGTTCGGGCTGCAAGCTCGCGCGCCTCGTCCTGCGCGCCGACGATGTCGAATGGGATCTGTTCAAGACCGTGAAATCGGTCGGCATCACGGCCGGCGCTTCGGCGCCGGAAGTGCTGGTCGAGGAGATCATGGACGCGTTTGCGGCGCGCTTCGAGCTCGATGTCGAAATCGTCTCGACCGCGGATGAAAGCGTGTTCTTCCCACTGCCGCGTGAATTGCGTCCCTCGAACGGCGCTGGCCGCCGCGGCCGCCTCGGCGGCGAAGCGACCGAAGATCAGAGCGACGACAATATCGAAGTCGAAGAAGAATTGCGCGAGCACTAGATCACGAGGATTTCGGATCGAATCGACCCGAAATCATAAACGTGGTCGATTCTAATCGTTTGGAGCGGGATTTTTTGCGAAAAGCCGCTGACACTTTTTCGCATTTGTCCGAAAACCGCTTCGCACTTTTCGGTCCGATTCTCTAATCCTCGCGCACGCCTTTGGTCTCTGTTCCATCGCGAACGAAAATCACGCCCTGCGCCTGTTCGACGCCGTCGGCGGCGAAGCGCAATTGCCAATCGACGAGCCGGCCGGCGAATGTCTGATCGTCGATCGCGCGCAGTTCCTGGCGTCCGTAATCGCCGGTCTCGGCAAAGAGCCGCGCCCCGTCCTGCGTGACCTGCAGCAGGCGTCCCGACTTGAGCCGATATGTGCCGACATAATCGGCCAGCAGGGCGGCATCGAGCACCAGCGCCGGCGCTTCGTCTTCAGCACCGAAAAAGAGCGCGGCGAGATCGCGGGCGATCTTCTGCACCGGCGCCGCCTGGATATTGGCGAGGACGGCGATGAAGAGATCGTCGTCCGGGTAGAGGCTCACGACGACGCTGAAACCGTTGATGCCGCCGGCATGGACGAATTGGCGGCGGCCGAATTGCTCCTGAATACCCCAGCCGAAGCCATAGCCGTGGCCGTGATCCTCGAACATCAACGCGGCCGAGGCCGGGCTGAAAGGCTTCGCCGCGACAAGCGCGCGCTGCCAGATGAGCAGATCGTCGAGCGTCGCATAGACCGCGCCAGCCGCATGCGGCACGCTCATCGCCAGAAAGCCGGCGTTCTCGATTTTGCCGTTGCTGAAACGATAGCCCCGCACCCGCTCGGAGATGATCGCTGCGACGTGCTCGTAGCCGGTGTTTGCTAAGCCCAGTGGGTCGAGGATGTTGTCGCGCAGGACGGCTTCGTAACTTTGGCCGGTTATCCGTTCGATGATGTGCCCCAGGATCACATAGCCGCCGTTGTTATATTTGAAGGCGCTGCCGGGCGGAAAATCGAGCGGCATCGATTCCGTCAAGGCGATGATCTCGCGCGGGCTGCGATCGCGCCGCGCTTCTTGCGCGAAAAAATGCGGCAGCGATGTGTAGCTCGGAATGCCCGATGTATGCGTGAGCAGATGCAACAGCGTGACGTCGGCCCAGGCGGCGGGCGCATCGGGAAAATGCTGCGCCACTTTGTCGTCGAGCCTGAACCGGCCGCGCTCCATCAATTGCAGGATCAAGGTCGCGGTGAATTGCTTGGTCAGCGAGCCCAGGCGAAATTTGCCGGTCGGGCGATGCGCGATATTCCATTCGCGATCGGCGAGGCCGAAACCCTGCCGCAGCAGCGGCACGCCGTTTTGCGCGACGAGGATGGCGCCGGCGAAAAGATCGGCTTCGACAAAGGGCGCGACGCGCTGCGCCGCAGCCGGGGCGTAATCGGCGGTCTTCATTTTTATCCCGCCTGCAGCAATTTCACCGCTGCCTCGCGCTCGAAGAGATGCAGCAGCACGAGCAGCGCCTTGCCTTGCGCGCCTTCGAGGCGCGGATTGGTGGCGACGATCGCCTGCGCTTCGGCCCGGGCGAGCTTCAACAGATCGGCATGGACATCGAGCTGCGCGAGGCGGAAGCCGGGCAGGCCCGATTGCTGTGTGCCGAGCACGTCGCCGCCGCCGCGCAGGCGCAAATCCTCTTCGGCGATGCGAAACCCGTCCGTGGTGTCGCGCAGGATCTCGGTGGGTGATTTGGCG
>JAJXZN010000009.1 GCA_021780015.1 Pseudomonadota bacterium | reverse complement strand
TGGCTTCCGCGATATCGCGCATCGGCACGCCTTCTTCAGCCACGGCGTGATACTTCGCGCCGGCCTCGTTCTTTTCCAGCGCAAGCCTATAAAGCCTCGCAACATCCGAGACATGGGCCGCTGCCCAGCGATTGCCCCCGTCCCCCACGTAAGCGCAGACGCCCTTCTCGCGCGCCACGGCGACGGCGTAAGTGATCAGCCCTTGCTTCTCGGTATCGTGGACCTGCGGAAGACGCATGACCGAAGCGCGCACGCCTTTCAGCGAGAGAGCCGTCTGTTCGGAAACGCGGGGAAATGGGAAGTCCGGCGGGATATCATTGTCTTCGGTCGCCACTTCGCCGGGCCGGGCTAATCCCGCTGTTCCGCCTGTGACGATGAGGGGCCGATCGGAGCCGGCGAGAACAGACCCCAAAGCTTCGATGGCGCGCCGGTCGACCGCGCAACTCTCGGCAAAGTTCGACCAGTCGTGAATAAAGGCGAGGTGGATGACGGCATCGGCGGTAGCGGCCCCGGTGCGCAAGCTCTCGAGGTCTTCAAGCGAACCGCGATGCACCTGCGCACCGGCAGCGGCGAGGGATTTCGCGCCTTCGTCCGACCGCGCCAGACCAAGGACTTTATGGCCGCCGGCGATCAGCTCCTTGACGACGGGGAAGCCGACGAATCCGGTCGCGCCGGTCGCAAACACACGCATGAGCAAGTCTCCAAGTTTCGTTGGAGACAGATCTCGCCTTATGCTTTATTCTGGTAAAGTAGTGAGTTTATCATAGTAAGATAGCTGATAGAATGAGCGAGCATCTGACCGTCGAGAATCGGCTCGGCACCTATCTGCGGGACCGCCGCACCAAGCTTGATCCGGCCGCATTGGGCTTTCCCGCCGGGCGCCGCCGCACGCGAGGCTTGCGCCGCGAGGAGGTTGCCCAGCGCGCCAATATCAGTGCGACCTGGTACACCTGGCTCGAACAGGGGCGCGGCGGCGCGCCCTCGGCCGATGTGCTCAATCGGATCGCCCGCGCGCTCATGCTCACGGATGTCGAACGCGAGCATCTGTTTCTGCTTGGGCTCGGACGGCCGCCGGAAGTGCGTTATCGCAAGAGCGAAGGCGTCACACCGCGGTTGCAGCGGATCCTCAATGCCTTGGACCCCGTCCCGGCCGTGATTCGGACGGCAATCTGGGATGTCGTCGCCTGGAACCGGGCGGCGACGGTCATGCTGGGCGATTATGGCGCCTTGCCGCCGCAGCAGCGCAATGTGCTGCGCATCCTCTTCCTCGATCCGCAGGCCCGCGCCGTCCAATACGACTGGGAAAGCGTGGCGCGGTTCGTTTTGGGCGCCTTTCGGGTGGACGCGGCGCGCGCCGGCGCCGGCGTGGAGGTTGAGGCGCTCGTCGATGAACTATGCCGGCTCAGCCCCGAATTCAGGGCCATGTGGGCCAAGAACGACGTGCATGGCGCGCATGGCGATGTCGTCAAGCGCATCCGCCATCCGGTCCTCGGTCCCTTTGCCTTCGAATATTCGGCCTTTGCCATCGATGGGCGCCCCGATCTTTCCCTGGTGGTCTATAATCCGGCAACGCCCGCCGACGCCGAGCGGATCAGATCGCTGCTGACGCCGCAGCCCAAAGCCAATCCTTGACCCGCGCAGCCTGCTCGACAAACCGCGGCGCCTCGTGTAGAAGCCGCGCCTTAACTTAAAACAGCGTTCCGAAACGCCCGCCTGGCGGCTGCGGCCGAACCCAGGCGAAACGGAAGGACTATTCCCGATGCCCAATATTATCGAAGAGCTCGAAGCCGCTCAGGTCGCCAAGCTCGCTGCCGTCCGGCCGGTTCCGCAATTCCAGCCGGGCGACACGCTCGTCGTCAACGTCAAGGTGAAGGAAGGCGAGCGCACCCGCGTTCAAGCCTACGAGGGCGTCTGTATCGCCCGCACCGGCGGCGGCCTCAACGAGAGCTTCACCGTCCGCAAGATTTCCTACGGCGAGGGCGTCGAGCGCGTCTTCCCGATCTATTCGCCGAACATCGATTCGATCAAGGTGCTCCGCCGCGGCAAGGTGCGGCGCGCCAAGCTCTATTATCTGCGCGACCGGCGCGGCAAGTCGGCACGTATCGCCGAAAAGCTGGAGACGCCGGAGGCAAAGGCCGCGCGCGAGGCGGCCAATGCTCAGATCGCGACGGCGAAAAAGGAAGCGCCGGTGAAGAAGGCTGCGGGCGCCATCCGCGCACCGAAGGGCGGCGGCAAGGGCAAATAAGCCGCCAAGGCCGGACGTCAGCCGAGCGGCGCGTTCAAAATCCAGCGATGGCCGAACGGATCGCGGAAGGTCGCGAGCCGCGTGCCCCAAAAACTATTGGTCGGGTTCGTCTCGCCTTTGCTGCCGAGCCCGATCGCCCGCTTGAAAACGAGATCGACCTCCTCGGAGGTCTCGAATTCCAGGCTGACCGAGACGGTCATCGGTTCGCCGGGCACCGGCACACGGGTATTGCCGAATTCGGGAAAGGCGTCGGCGAGCATGACCGAACCGCCGTTGATCAAGAGCTCGCAATGCATGATCCGCAGCCCGTCGAGGGCCGGCATCAGCGCCTGCTGCTTCGCCCCGAACACGGTCGTGTAGAAGGCAATGGCGGCCATGGCCGGCGAAACGGTGAGATAGGGCGCGACAGGCGGACGCATTCGATTCTCCGCTGATCCGGGCCTGCGAGCCCAGATGCCTCTGCATAGAGGCAATGACGTTTTTATAACTGTTCCTATATCGGTGTTGGGGTTAATAACGCCTCAGTTTCCGCCAGATATGCCGCGGCGGCAAGCGGCGCAGGGCCGTAACCTTATGAAGAGTGCATGAATCATGGCCGAGTTACGCACGCTCTATGACAAAATTTTCGACGATCATGTCGTCGACCGTCAGGATGATGGCACCTGTCTCATTTATATCGATCGCCATCTCGTCCACGAGGTCACGAGCCCGCAGGCATTCGAAGGCCTGCGGCTTGCCGGTCGGCCGGTGCGTGCGCCACAGAAGACGCTTGCCGTCGTCGATCATAACGTGCCGACCTCCGATCGCTCGCAGGGCATCAAGGATGAGGAAAGCCGCATCCAGGTCGAGACGCTCGCCGCCAATGCCAAGAATTTCGGCATCGATTATTTCAACGAGCAGGATCGCCGCCAGGGCATCGTCCATATCATCGGGCCGGAGCAGGGCTTCACGCTGCCGGGCACGACCATCGTCTGCGGCGATAGCCATACTTCGACGCATGGCGCCTTCGGCGCGCTGCCGC
>JAJXZN010000218.1:1563-12890 GCA_021780015.1 Pseudomonadota bacterium | reverse complement strand
AAGGCCGCGATATCTAAAGCATCGGACCGAAAAGTGTGAAGCGGTTTTCGGACGATCCGATGCGATGGGAACGACCAAAGCATCGGACCGAAAAGTGTGAAGCGGTTTTCGGACGATCCGATGCGATGGAAACGACCAAAGCATCGGACCGAAAAGTGTGAAGCGGTTTTCGGACGATCCGATGCGATGGGAACGACCAAAGCATCGGACCGAAAAGTGCAAACATAAAAGCGCCGAGCGATTTGGACGTCCGACGCTTTGGCGGCTATTTCTCGATCGAAGCGATCCGCACCATATTGGTCGCGCCGGGCAAGCCGAAGGGCACGCCGGCAACGATGATGATCCGCTCGGCGGGCGTCGCGAACCCTTCGGCGGCGGCGATGACGCAGGCGCGATCCGTCATGTCATCGACATCCTGCGCGTCCTCCGTGACGACGGCATGGACGCCCCAGACAAGCGCCAGGCGGCGGGCAGTGTCGCGGTTCGGCGTCAAGGCGAGCACCGGCGGCTCCGGCCGCTCGCGGGCGATGCGGAAGGCGGTCGAGCCCGATGACGTCCAGGCGACGATCGCCTTCAAATCCAATGTTTCGGCCACGTCCCGCGCCGCCGTGGCGATGGCGTCGGCGACGGTGGCCTCGGGCGCCGGCCGTTGCGCATTGATGATCTGCCGATAGAAGGAATCGCGCTCGACCTCCTCGGCAATCTTGTTCATCGTTGCCACCGCCTCGACCGGATAGCGGCCGGAGGCGCTTTCCGCCGAGAGCATGATCGCATCGGCACCCTCGAACAAGGCCGAGGCGACGTCGGAGACTTCGGCGCGGGTCGGCACCGGCAACGCGATCATCGATTCGAGCATCTGGGTCGCAACAATGACCGGCTTGCCGAGCCGGCGCGCGATGCGGCCGATGCGCTTCTGCAAGCCGGGGACTTTCTCAAGCGGCATTTCGACGCCGAGGTCGCCGCGCGCCACCATGAAGGCGTCGGAGACTTCCATGATTTCTTCGAGACGCGAAATCGCCTGCGGCTTTTCGATCTTGGCCAGGACCAGGGCCCGGTTGCCGGCGACCTTCTTGACCTCGGCGACGTCTTCGGCGCGTTGCACGAAGGAGACGGCGATCCAATCGACGCCCGCCTCAAGACCGGCGCGCAGATCGTCGCGATCCTTGGCGGTCATCGAAGCGACCGGAATTTCGGTGTCGGGCAGGCTGACGCCTTTGCGATTGGAGACGCGGCCGCTGACATCGACCACAGCTACGGCGTGCTTCGGCGACGCTTCGGTGATGTGCAGGCGTACCTTGCCGTCGTCGACCAACACATTGTGGCCCGGCTGCAGCGCCTGGAGGATCTCCGGATGCGGCAGGTACACACGGCTCGCATCGCCGGGCGTCGGATCGGAATCGAACACGAAAATCTCGCCGCGTTTCAGTTCGACCGCGCCCTCCTTGAAGAGACCGATGCGCAGTTTCGGCCCTTGCAGATCGAGAAGGATCGCAATCGGCCGGCCGAACTCGTGCTCGAGCGAGCGGATCATCTGGACGCGCTCACGCATGTCGTCATGACTTGCATGGCTCATGTTGATGCGGAAGACGTCGGCGCCGGCGCGAAACAGATCGGCTATGGCAGAACGTTGAGCCGTCGCCGGACCCAAAGTCGCGACGATCTTGCAGCGGCGCAGCCGTCGCATTGAGAGATCTCCTCTATCGAATAGATACCGTTCCTAGGCGAACGTTTTGGCTTTAATACGGAACGCGGGGAAAAAATCATCCCCTAGCTGGAATTTTGTGCGCTTTCGTGAAGACGGATCGCCGCGGCGCCGACCCCATCCGCGGCCCGGTCAGGGCCCCGAATGTTCCGGGCTGCTCGTCGGATCGGTTAATTGGACCGTCCAGTTGCGCGCATCGCGCCCGGTATCGACTTCGAAGAAGCCGGTGCGGTCAAAGCCGCGGACGAAACAATCCTGCCGCCCGGTGATGCGGAACTCGTGGTCGGCGGTGCACATGAAGGCTTTTCCCTTCCATTCGGCGCCGCGTTCGTCCATCGCGTAGACATAGTAGAATTCCGCCGCCAAAGGCCCGCGCACGAGATTATCGCAGGCGCCGGCCTTGAGGTTCCACCAGCCCTCGCTCACCCAATTGGCGCCGTCAGTATAGGCAATGGCAACGCTCACCCGGTTCTCGCTCATATTGCAGAGCCGGAAATCGGCCGAGGCGGGAGCGGCCGCAAGCAGAGCCGGCGCGAGAAGCAATGGCAGCAAAGCCGAGGAAAGCGTCTTTCGGGAGAGATTCATCGATGAGACACAGGGGCAAAACTTTGTCGCAACGGAGGCGCATTCAGAGGATTTCCGGCCGCATTCTGCAGAATAGCGGCTTGGCCGCCTGAGCGCGCAAGCAGAATCTGGCTCGGCACCGGGTTCATCCCAAATTGGTTTGTCCAAAAGTTGACTTGCCGGCCTCTGCGCCATGAAATGGCGCATGGCCGATGCGCAAGGCACCGACGGATTCGAGCCGGTCGAGCGGATCGCGGGAGGCGCGGACGCCGGCCTTCTGCTGCTCTGCGATCACGCCAGCAACGCTCTGCCGGCGCACTATGGCCGGCTTGGCCTCGCGGCTGCCGATCTCGAAGCGCATATCGCCTATGATATTGGCGCCGCCGACCTCACCCGCCGGCTGGCCGCGCAGCTCGGCGCCCCGGCGCTGCTGACGCGCTTCTCGCGGCTCTTGATTGACCCCAATCGCGGCGCGCACGATCCCACGTTGGTGATGCGACTTTCGGATCGGCGGCTGATTCCCGGCAATGCGCGGATCGATGCGGCTGAAATCGGCCGCCGCCGCGCCCTTTACTGGCAGCCTTATCGTGCCGCGATTGCGGAGACGATCGCGGCTTTATCGGCGCAAGGGCCGGTCCCGGCGGTGATTTCGGTGCATACGTTCACGCCTGCCTGGCACGGCGTCGCGCGGCCGTGGCAGATCGGCATCCTATGGGACAGCGATCGGCGCCTGCCGGGGCCGCTGATCGCGGCACTCCAGGCGCGCGGCCTCGCTGTCGGCGACAATGAGCCCTACGATGGTGCGCTGCCGGGCGATACGCTGCATGAGCAGGTGACGGCAAAGGGCCTCGCCGGCCTTTTGATCGAAGTGCGGCAGGACCTTGTCGCAACCCCGGCGAAGGCGCACGGCTGGGCCGATCTCCTGGCCGACGTGCTGAAGCCGATTCTGGCGCGGCCGGAGCTGCATGAGGTCGCTTTCTGCGCGAGCCGGGCGGGGCGGCTGCGCGGCTAAGCCAGAATTGCGGGGATTTCGCCCGCGAAAGCTTGATTTTGCGCCGCCGGGGCCGCAACGAAACGGCGAAATCGCGCCGCTGCAACGGCGCGCCGCAACTTAAAAGCGAACAAGTCAAGGTAAGCGTGACATGACGGCAGATATCGCCGAGACCGGCGTCGCGGGCGAGGAATTGAAGCAATTTGTCGAGCGGATCGAACGGCTCGAGGAAGAAAAGAAGGCGCTCTCGGACGATATCCGCGATGTTTACGCGGAATTGAAGGGACGCGGCTTCGACTCGAAGGCGGTGCGGCAGATTGTCAAAATCCGCAAGCAGGATCATGCCGAACGCAAGGAGATGGAGGCGATTCTCGACCTCTACATGCAGGCATTGAACATGAGCTGAACCTAACAAACTGCCGCGTCCATTCCTATCTCGATGGCGGTCGCATGCCCGACGGCGATGCGGCTCTCTCATCCCCGCCGGGAAGAGCTTGTCTCAATCGAGGACCTCGGAATGACGCAGGACGCCAGCATCCTTTTCTCGCCCTTTCGGCTGGGCGATATCGAATTGAGAAATCGCATCGTCATGGCGCCGCTGACGCGCAACCGCGCGACCCACGGCACGGATGCGCCGAACGATCTCAATGTCGAATATTATCGCCAGCGCGCTTCGGCCGGCCTCATCATCACCGAGGCGACGCAGATCTCGCAGCAAGGCCAAGGCTATATCTGGACGCCGGGGATTTATTCGCCGGCCCAAGTCGAGGGCTGGCAGAAAGTCACCAAGGCCGTACACGAGGCCGGCGGCAAAATCTTCCTCCAGCTTTGGCATGTCGGCCGCATTTCGCATGTCTCGCTGCAGCCGAATGGCGCGCCGCCGGTCGCGCCTTCCGCGATCCGGGCGAAGGGACAGACTTTCGTCGAGAGCGGCTTCGTCGAGGTTTCCGAGCCGCACGCGCTGACGATCGACGAGATCAAGGCCGTTGTTCGTGATTATGTAGCGGCCGCGGAGAACGCTAAGAAGGCTGGTTTCGACGGCGTCGAAATTCACAGTGCGAACGGCTATCTGATCGAGCAATTCCTGAAAGATAAGACCAATCATCGCACCGACGCATACGGCGGCTCGGTCGACAATCGCCTGCGCTTTGCGCTTGAAGTCGTCGACGCGATCCTGAGCGTCTGGCCGCGCGAGCGCGTCGGCATCAGGCTCTCGCCGGTGAGCCCATTCAACGATATTGCCGACAGCGATCCGGCCAAAGTCTATTTCCCGCTGGTTGAAAAGCTCGGCGCCCGCGGCCTCGCCTATATCCATGTCATCGAAGGCGCGACGGGCGGCGCGCGCGATTATGCGCCCTTCGATTACGTCGGCCTGCGCAAGACCTTCTCGGGCGCCTATATCGCCAACAACGGCTATACGCGCGAGCTTGCGATCGAGACCCTGAATGCGCAGCGCGCCGATCTCATCGCTTTCGGCGTATCGTTTATCGCCAATCCGGATCTTGTCGAACGCCTGCGCCGCAATGCGCCGCTGAACAAGCCGGACCAGCCGACATTTTACGGCGGCGGTGCGCACGGCTATACGGACTATCCGGCGCTGGCGTAGCGTCGCCGACGGCGCGGCGCGAAAACCTAACCCGCCGATCATGCGGTGTGTCTTTTCTCATGTCGCGCTCTCGGCGCCTCGGCTATGTCTGCGTCGCCTCGTGGCGATGCGTTGCATGTGCAATGCGAGTGCAGTGTTAGCGGTCTTCCCGACAGACTCCCGGGGGAGGGCCGCTAACCGTTTTTATGGCGTGCTACGCCTGATCCGATTATCGATGATGGGCTGTAATTTCGGCTTGTGCGGAATGGCGCCCGCCGGACCGCAAGGCCGCCTGCAGCAGGCAATTGTCGCCAATCCGCAATAACGTTTATAGAGCAAGGGCGGGGTCGCCCCAGATCGCCGCGACCTCCCGATATCTCAAGGTAGCATGGCCAATTCATCGATTTCCCAAGCCGTCGAAGGCCGCGCCTCGCTCTCGACGCCGCGCATCGTTTTTCTCGTCATCGCCGCCGCGGCGCCGCTCGCATCGATGATCGGCAATCTTCCCATTGCGCTCGGTCTTGGCAATGGGGCCGGGACGCCGGGTGCCTTTGCGATCGCCGGTGTCATTCTCCTCTGTTTTGCCGTCGGCTATGCCGCGATGAGCCGCCGCATCGTCGCGACCGGCGCTTTCTATACCTATATTTCGGAAGGCCTCGGACCAACGCTCGGCGTCAGTTCGGCTTATACCGCGCTTCTGGCCTATCTCGCCTTCACCTTCGGCCTGGCGGCCTTTTTTGGTTATTTCACCGGTCTCGTTCTCGACCAGGCCGGCCTGCATTTGCCCTGGCTTGCTTATGCCGTCACGGGCATCGGCATCGTTGCCGTCTTGGGCTACCGGTCGATCGATCTCTCCTCCGCGATCCTCGGCGCTCTGATGATTGGTGAAGTGATCATCCTCGCCATCTTCGACATTGCAGTCATCCACGCCAAGGGTTTTTCGCTGGCCTTGCCGACAAGCGTCTGGACTCCGCATGCGGTGTTCACGCCGGGGCTCGGCGTCAGCTTGATGGTCGCCTTCACCTGTTTTGTCGGCTTCGAATCCGCCGCGCTTTATGGCGAAGAGGCGCGCGACCCCAAACGCTCGATCCCGATCGCGACCTATACCGCGGTCATATCCATCGCCGTCTTCTACTTGTTCACGGCATGGGTCACGATCGGCGCCATCGAGCCCGACGCGATCGCCGCGCGCGCGAATAAGGAAACCGGCGAGCTGATGTTCAACATCTTCTCGCGCTACAGCGGTGAAGTCCTGACCGACATCATGGGCGTCTTCGTCTGCTTTTCCATTCTTGCGTCCTATCTCGCCATTCACAACGCCGCATCGCGCTATATTTTCGCGCTCGGGCGCGAATGGCTGCTTCTGCCGTGGTTCGGCGCGGCGCACCCAAAATCCGGCGCGCCGCACCGCGCGAGCCTGACGGTCAGCGCGATGACGCTCATTGCCGTCATTCCTTTTGCGCTCACCGGGCTTGATCCGTTCAAGGCCGGTGTTCCCGTCCTGATTGGCCTCGGCTCGTTCGGCATCATTTTTCTGCAGACTTTTGCGGCGCTGGCCATCCTGGCCTATCTGCACCGGCATGGCGGCGAGCCTTCGTGGGTCATGGTTGCGACCTGGCTTGGCGCCATCGGTCTCATCGGGGCGACCATCTTCGTCGGGGTCTACTTCAATTTTTTGGCCACGAGCAATGCGTTTTTGGTCGGCCTGCTGCCGCTCGTTTTCCCATTGGTCGTCGTCCCTTTCGCCGCGCTCAGCGTCTTGCTCAAATTCGTCCGTCCGAAATCGTCTTCACCGGTGCAGCGTGCGACTGACGCCGATAGCGAATTTCTCCTTCGCGGCGACGCCGATGGCGCCGCCGGAGCTTGGATCATCCGCTATCGGGATGTCGCGGGCCGAGAGATCACGAGCGAGATCAAGCCAAGCCTTGCGCGCGCGATGGCCGACGCGCGCGACCTCCGCGATAAGCGCGGGGCCGAGATTTTGGAGCTTGTCGGCCGTGCCGCGCCGGCGACGGAGAGAGCCTAAGGAGGCAGCGCCGCCATGCTGCGTAAAGCAACCCCTGAACGGCTGAGCGCATTTTCCGATGGAGTTTTCGCGGTTCTGATTACGGTGCTGGTCCCTGCTGGCAGCACCGACCTTCAGAAGGATGGAAGCTAAGCCTGGCGTTGGCGCATTAAGCCTGGGGCATCATTTGACCCGACCTCGCCCATGTCCATAGGACACGAGGACCAAAGCGCGGTCGCGCGCCTTCTCCAGATACGACACCATTTCAAGCAGGGACCGAAGCGCCGCTCTCGCGTCGCCGCCGTGGTCCGTGATGATGGCCTCGACCCCTTCGCTCAGAAGGTCGTCGTTAAGCTCCTCCTCTCTCTGTGATTTTTGGCACGGCGCTGCGACCATCGGCTATCCCCTCTGTTCGTGTTATGTTCCGAAACTCTCACAATCCTGAGAAGGAGTCCAGCCTGCCGCTGGCCGGCTGCGCCTTCGAACCCGCGCAGGCACGACAAAATTCGTGTCTTGGCCGAGGGAACCACCATCGGCGCTCGTTTTATTCCGCTCACAACAAGTCTGCGAGATCGCGAAAATGTTTCGCCAGGGGGATGCCGAAAGGTCTTGCTTCTGAAATAATACTTGATCAGGATCATATCTGCCGAAGCGTTGGGCTCATCTTGGCGCATCACATGCCGGACGACTTCACGAATCCCCGCGAGATTGCCGAGCTCAATATTGAGCATTTTACGCGCCTACTGCGCACGCCGCTCGATGAATTAACTCGGGCCACCGTCGAACGTCTTCTCGTAGAAGAACGGCAGAAGCTGGCGCAATTGCCGAATATTGAATCTCCGGCGCCCCGTGTGCGGGAATAGCAGGACTAAGCCCTGGAGGCGATCAGGCTCAGCTTAGCCATCGTTGACGTGTGTCAATTCGTGCCGCATTCCACTGGGCAAGATAACCTTCGCGTGCAGGACGAATTTATTGGTCTGCATTCGCTGCATATTCTACGCGCGTAGACGGCCCCTTCTCAGAAGGGGCCGTTTTCGCTTCGCATAATGGCTTTGACCTATGTCATTTTGAGCGCGCCGGATTCTCGGCAGCGTAATGTTTCCGGCGGGAAATCGTCTCACGTCGCGGCGCGTTTTTTTTGTGCGGTTTTTCGGAGACTGCGATGCGAATTGTTTTTTTGGCGATCGCTTTATTTGTCTCGCAATCGTTCGGCGCCGTCGCGCAACAGGCCGTTCGCGCCGACGCGCCTTCGGCGTCCCGGGCGACGTCGCGTCTTGAGCTTCCGCCTACGGGGCTAGAGAATGGGGCGGTTCCGCAAGCGCCCTTGCCGCCGGCCGCGCCCCGCAAGAAACCGGCGCCGCCGCCGGCGCCCTTGCAACAAGAAACATCGCATTGAAAAGGCGAGGCGGCGCTGCATCGATGTAGCGTAGTTTTGTTCGGGCCGTTTACCGGCCGTACGGCGCCGCAGCTTGAGCCGGGAGAAAAATTTGCGGCCGGCTGATACAGATCAAGGCCATCCCACAACTCCCGGTTAATTTCTGCGCAGCAGCAATTGGGAGGTGAGTCATGTTCAAGACAATTCTTCCTATGGCGGTCGCTTGTTTGTTGGGATCCGCTGATTTTGCTTCAGCTGCGGCCATGCCCGTCTTGCCGGATCTTGCCAATGCAGCTGCGTATGCGTCGGACATCCAGCTTGCGCGCGGCGGCCGCGGCGGCGGCGGCCGCGGTGGCGGGTTCGCCGGACGGAGCTACGGCGGACGCGGCTCCGTGGCGCATCGCGGCTATGGGGTCCACGGCGGCGGCATGCGCTACGGGGGTCGGTACGGTCATGGTGGCCACTATGCCGGACGTTACGGTTATGGCCGTTATGGGTATGGCCGTTATGGCTGGGGTGCCGCGGGAGCTGCCGCGGCCGGTGCCGCTGCCGGCGCCGCCGCCGGCTACTACAACAATGGCTGCTATTATGATCGCTACAGCCGGTGGGTCTGCCCAGGCCAGTACCCGTATTGAGTTCGGAGGCATGGGCAGGTTTGAGCCTGCGATCAGAAGCGGGTTGTTGGTCAATGACGTTGGAGACGTCCGGTGATGCGGACTTCTCCAACGCTTCGATGATCGTGCCGGAGGCTCGTTTTCGCCGAGGCCGTCAAAATTTCAATCCCTGCTTGGGTTCGCTTTAAACGGTAGGAGGAGGGAGGAATGCTTAAGCTGCTTTCTGTTGTTGCTGTGGCCTTAGCCATTTCGACGTCGGGCGAGGCGATGACGCGCGCGCCTGCTCCGCAGATGGACGGCATGGTCACGCATGTCGCCTGGGGATGCGGCCCGGGAAGGACGCGGGTCCACGGCGTCTGTGTTGCCAGGACGACGATCCGGCAAACGCGCCGGTGTCTACGCTGGCATGGACATATCTGCGCGCGCTATTACTGAGCCGGACGGTCTTTCGGCGCTAGGCACGCGAAGAGAAGCGAGGCTCGGCGCGCGGATCGATTCCGCGGGCCGTAGCCCCCTTGTCATTTTGCCCGCGACGGCGAATGTGCATAGGGCGAGCATGGCTAGCGCATGGCGTCGCCGGTGCTTGCGCCTCGCCAATCGGCGACAAGCCGGTCAAACAATTCTCGGTTCAGAATTTTAACGTGATGCCGATTGCGGAAAGCAACGACCTTATCCAGCGTCATCGTCCGGAATGCACGACTAAGCGTTTCAGGAGACATGGCGAGATAAGCGGCGATGGCAGAAAAATTCATCGGCAAGTAAATTTCCGGCGCTGACTCTCCACGCCAGATCTGTAGATGTTCCTGCAGGTCGAGGAACATCGCCAGCCGCGTCGTCGCTTTCCTTTGGGCGAGAAGGAGAGCATGGCGCTGTGCTTCGCGGAGTTCCTCGCAAAGCTTGATAATGACATTGACATCGAGATGAGCGTCACTGTCCAACGCGCGCCGGACTGCTGCCAGGGGCATTTTGTAGGCGACTACAGGAGTCGCGGCCCTTGCAGCATTGCTGTAGCACCCCTCTTCGGACAGGCCGAATAAATCGCCAGGGTAAAGGAATGAAGCCACATAATCGATGTCACCGGCTTTACGGTGAGTGATGACCACGCCGCTTATGATGTTGAATACCGCATCAGCCTTGTCGCCTTCGGCGTAGATCGCATCGCCTTTCTTGAAACGGGTGATGGATGCGATCTTGGCGAGCCGCGCGCGCTCATCGTCGCTCAGCAATTGATGGCGAACGCCTTTTTCCGGGTTTCCCGGCACCCATGGGTGAGCCGCATAAATTTGCGGCCCGCCGATGCGATTGGCGACTGCCGCCATTTGCTTGCCTCCGGTGCTGCCTCGGGAATTTTATGCCTTCGGATTTCGACCGAAAACTTGATCCCAATCAAAAATTCGGCGACCCAATCCGATGGCGGCCCGTGGCGCATTCGGGCTTCAATGGAGCATGTTTCCGGTGGGAAAGGCGGCATGTCCGACGAATTCACGAGTCCTCGCCAAATAGCCGAGCTGAATATTAGGCATTACAAGCAGATCCTCAAAACACCGCTCGATGACGAGACCCGAGCAACCGTCGAAAGGCTTCTGGCTTCGGAAGAGTCCAAGCTCGCCGATCTTGCAGCGCCGAGGCGCCGAAATCCCATAATTGGCGCCGGCGGCGAGGAGGGACATGAGGGCGGCTAGAGCGAAATTTTTTCTAAGGTCAGAATGAATTGACCTCTCTCAAATCATCTTACCGACTCTCGTTGCAGCTTGCCGTTGATCCGCAAAGTTTCGCCAATTGGCCGACGAAATTGCTCTTATGCGGACGGCGAGGATTCCTTCAATGGAATGGGCCCCGATTGATAAAGCACCTTACGATTGCGATCTCGAAATCTGCGTGATCGAAGGCCGCGAGGTTCATGCTCTCGTCTTTCCTTGTCGCCTGACGGCGAAAGGCTGGCGTAATGCGCTGACCGGAGACCTGATTCGGGTTCGACCCACGCATTGGAGACGCTGGGCGGCGCGCTATCCGGGCGGAAAACACTGAATTTCGAAATGCGCCGGTCAATCCGTTCGTCTTTGCCATCAGGTTCAAATATCAGCGGATTCCAGCAACCGAGCCTACGTCCCGTTTCGGCACGCTTCGCCGGCGTCGCTAAGGTAGCGTTAACCATGTTTGCTTAACCCTCGATGATCGCAGTCTCGGGAGCGGGCTGCGACAGCGAGGACGCGTGCCGGTTTCAGCCAAACTCTGCCTTAACGCAGCCGCGGCCGCGCTTTTCATCGCTGCCGCGAACAGCTGCGCTTATGCGCAGAAGATGACGCCGGAGCCGCCGGCGCCGTCGGCAGAGGACGATCAGGCGCCGGCATTGCAGGCCGCGCCGCTGCCGCCGCCGGAACTGCGCGGCACGGAATCGCCACCCCTCAACGATATTTCCGACGCGCCCGGGGGGGCCGATACGGATGCGGTCAATCCCGTTGCCAGCCCGCCGCCGAATTACGGCTTGCCG
>JAJXZN010000218.1:0-1553 GCA_021780015.1 Pseudomonadota bacterium | reverse complement strand
CTTTGTAAAGACTCCACAGCCGCTCCCGCGGGATCGCGCCGGTGAGTTCGACCCGCGATTTCATCAATTACAGCCGACCCAAGCGCAAAAAGTCGCTGCTCTATCAATTGCCGAAAATCAGACGGGTCGGGCAGCCGCCGCTGCCGCCGCTCACCGCCTATGCCACGGCGCCCGGCATGCGCCTGCGTGGCGCAAGCGGCCTGCCGGTCGACATCACCGATCCGGGGCCGACCGTCGCGGTCATCCCGACGCTGCCGCATCCGCTGCGGCCGAAACCCGATCTGACGCCTTTCGATCCGGTGGGTATCGGCGTCGGCTCGCTGCGGCTCTATCCTTATGTCGAAACGGATACGGGCTACGACACCAATCCGAACCTTCTCGGCAGCGATATCGTCCCGTCCGCCTTCGCCCATGCCGAGACCGGCCTGAAGCTGCAGTCCGACTGGTCGCAGCACAGCCTCGCAGCGGACCTGCGCGGCGGCTATTACGATTATTTCAGCTTTCCCGCCGCCAACCGGCCCGAGGTTGCCGGCACGGTCACCGGCCGGGTCGATGTGACGCGGCAGACGCAGATCAACCTGCAGACGACCTTCAGTCTGACGACGCAGCAGCCGGGCTCGCCGACGCTTGCCATCCCCAATGCGGTCTTCATCACCAGCCGGCCGCTCTATGCGAGCGTCGGCCAGACGCTCGGCGTCACGCAACAGTTCAACCGGCTCTCCATCAGCCTCAACAGCGCCTTTGCCCGCTATATGTTCGGCAATGCGACGCAGTCGGACGGCACGACACTGGAGCTGGCGCTGAACGACTACAACACCTACAGCCTGGCCGGCCGCATCGCCTATGAACTGACGCCGGGTCTCATTCCCTATGTTCAAGTCACCGGCGACCGCAACCAATATGACTCGACCGCGGATGTCTCCGGCTTCGACCGTTCGTCGAACGGCATACACGGCAAGATCGGCGTGACCTATCAGGCGACGCGGCTCATCACCGGCGAGCTCGCGATCGGCTATGAGTCGCGCGCCTATGCCGATCCGCGGCTACCGAACCTCAATACGCCGACGGTCGATGCGAGCCTGATCTATACGGCGACGCCGCTGACGACGGTGACATTCACCGCTTCGACCAACATTGCCGAAACGACGCTGGCCAATTCCTCGGGCGCCATTTCGCATGTGCTCTCGCTCAAGATCTCGCACGATCTGTTGCGCAATTTGACGTTGGCCGCGACCGGCACCTATCAATTGGACAATTACGTCGGCCAGCCCGTCAGCGACAATTATTACACCGGCCAGTTTGAGGTCGATTATCATATGACCCGGTCGATTCTCATCACCGGGTCATACAAGTATCAACGCTTTGTCAGTTCGCTGGGGTTCACGAACTATGTGGACCATCTGTTCATGGCCGGGCTGAAATTCCAGCTCTAAGTCTCACGGCGCGGCAATGAGTGTCTTGAGCAGCAGGCGGAAATCCGGCGCGATATCCGGATTGGCGAGCGCGAAAGCGACATTGGCGCTGAGGAAGCCAAGGCTCGAACCGCAATCATA
>JAJXZN010000110.1 GCA_021780015.1 Pseudomonadota bacterium | reverse complement strand
CGGATGAAACCTTCGACCGCATTCTGATCGTTCGGCAGCACGTCGAAATGTTCCGGCCGCGATTCGAGATCGGCAAGATGCGGCGGCAGACGCGGATGCTGGCCGGTTGCGCGGGCGATCGCGGCGGGGAATTTCGCCGGATGCGCGGTGCCAAGCACGATCATCGGAATGTTCGGGCGCTGTGCGAGCGCGGCGCGCCCGGCGCCGACGCCGACGGCGGTATGCGGATCGATCAATCTCTCTGTCTCGCGCCACACACGCGCGATCTCCTCACTTGTCTCAGTCTCGCCGATCCGCTGCGCATCGAACTCCGCCCGGATTGTCGCGAGCGGCGCAGCGTCGAGCGAGAAACCGCCGGATTTCTTCAGGGAATTCATCAGCCTGCTCACCGTCGCGGCGTCGCGCCCGCAGGCCTCGAACAAAAGCCGCTCGAAATTCGAGGACACCTGAATGTCCATTGAGGGCGATTGTGTGGCCTCGACGCGGCCGATCTCGTAACGGCCGCTCGCCAATGTCCTGACGAGAATGTCGTTTGCATTGGTGGCAATGACGAGCCGCTCGATCGGCAGGCCCATCTTCTTCGCCACCCAGCCGGCGAGAATATCGCCGAAATTGCCCGTGGGCACGGCGAAGGAGAGCGCCCTATGGGGGGCGCCGAGCGCCACCGCGCTTGAGAAATAATAAACGACCTGCGCCATGACGCGCGCCCAATTGATCGAATTGACGCCGGCGAGCGAATAATCCTGACGGAAGCGTTTGTTGGCGAAAAGCCCTTTCACCATGTTTTGAGCATCGTCGAACGTGCCTTCGAGCGCGATCGTATGGATATTGTCTGCCGCAATGGTGGTCATCTGCCGGCGCTGCACGTCGGAGACGCGGCCGTTGGGATAAAGGATGAAAACGTCGACCTCGGGGAGATCGCGAAAGGCGGCGATGGCGGCCGCACCCGTATCGCCCGAGGTGGCGCCGACGATGGTCGCCCGCTGACCCCGCGCCTTCAGCACATGCTGCATCAGCCGGGCGAGCAATTGCATGGCCAAATCCTTGAAGGCCAAGGTCGGGCCGTGAAACAATTCGAGCAGGAACAGATTATCGCCAAGCTGCGACAACGGCGCGACCGCGACGTGATCGAAGCCGGCATAGGCATCGGCGATCATGGCGCGCAAGGCCGCGCGGTCGAGCGTTCCGGCGACGAAAGGCCAGATCACCGCATCCGCGACCGTGGCATAAGGCTTTCCCGCGAAGCCCGCGATATCGGCTGGCGTGAACTGCGGATAGGATTGCGGCAGATAAAGCCCCCCATCCTCGGCGAGGCCGGCGATCAGCGCGTCGGTAAAGGACAATGAGGGCGCGGCGCCCCGCGTTGAGATATAGGTCACGTTCGGGCCCGAACTTTCTGCGATTCCGGAGATCATCTAGCACAAAATCCGAGCAGCGGGGATTTTTGCTGCCCCGGCCCGCGATGCCGAGATAACGCTTAAGCCTTTGCCTTGGCTCGCGTTTCCTGCCACGTCCTTAAAATATAGGAGCCGACGACGATCCACAGCCCGCCGGCCAGGCCGAACCACGTCAAAGCATATTCCATATGATTATTGGGAATATTGATATTCGTCAGCCCGCCCTCCGGCCAGCCGCCGGCAATCGCGGTTTTGTCGGCGTCGACGATGAAGGGGGCGACACGGGTAAGGCCGAAATGGGCCACGATCGGCGCCGGGTCGCGACTGAAATAAAGCCCATGCGACGGATCATCGGCGGGCGTGAAGAGATTGCGCGGCTGCGGCGGCCGCATCAATCCGGTCACCGTCACCTCGCCTTCGACTTCGCTGTTTGGGCGCGTCGATTTCGCCGCCAGCGCCGAGGGGACGTAGCCGCGGTTGACGATGACCTGATCGCCCGAGGCGAGGACCAAAGGCGTCAGCACCAGATAACCCGGCCCGAGATCGCGCGGGCCGTCCGTCCGAAAGATCAGCACTTCGCGGGCATTGTCGAAACGGCCGCGGAGGACGATGCGGCGATAATCGTAATCGTCGGATTTCAGGCGTGGCCAATCTGCCGCCGCCGGCATCGGCTGCGGCGTCGCCGTGCTGCGCGCGGCGATCCGGGCAATTAGCGCCTCTTTCCAGGCAAGGCGGTGCAATTGCCAGACGCCGAGCGAAACGAGCAGGCCGGTCGCGGCAAAAGCAAAGAGTAAGGGCGCGATGAGACCCTTGCGGGCGGACGTATCAGCCATCGCGCTTCTGACTCTCCAAGCGCCCCTGCCCCGCCTTGTTGCGGTACTGCAGCGACAGCAGAATGCCCTTCAATGGGCGCAGAAGGCCGAGGCAGATAAGAATCGTCAACGGCGGAAAGACGGCAAAATAGACCCAATAGGGCGGCTCGTAGACGACTTCCAGGAAAAGCGCGAGGCCGACGATGAGAAAGCCCGCAAACAGCATGACGAAAACGGCCGGCCCGTCGCCGGCATCAGCGAACCCATAGCCGAGCCCGCAGGCATCGCAGCCCGGCGCAACCGTCAGCAATTTGGAGAACATCTTCCCCTGCCCGCAGCGGGGGCAGCGGCCGGCGATGCCGCGCCAAATCGCCGAAGCAAGTGATTGAGGATGATCGGTGCCGCTGGAGTCGAGACTGCTCATAGCGGCTTATTGCGCCCGGCGCACGCCGGGCGCAAGCCTTAAGCGCGGTTCAATGTTCGAACGGGCCGCCCCACGATCCCCAGACGTAAATGCAGGAGAACAGGAACAGCCAGACCACGTCGACGAAATGCCAGTACCAGGCGGCGAATTCGAAGCCGAGATGACGCTGCGGCGTGAATTGACCGGCCAGCGCCCGCAGCAGGCAGACGATCAGGAAGATCGTGCCGATGATGACATGGAAGCCGTGGAAGCCCGTCGCCATGAAGAAGGTCGCGCCATAGATCGAGCCCTTAAAGGCAAACGGCGCATGGGCATATTCGTAGGCCTGGACGCAGGTGAACGAGAGGCCGAGCAAGATCGTCAGAATGAGGCCGTTCACGAGGCCCTTGCGATCATTGTTGAGCAGCGCGTGATGCGCCCAGGTGACCGTCGTGCCCGAGGTCAACAAGATGAGCGTATTAAGCAGCGGGAAGTGCCAGGGATCGATCGATTCGATGCCCTTCGGCGGCCAGTGGCCGCCGGTGAAGGTCGTGCGCGCATATTCGATTGCCGCATTGGGAAACAGTGCCGCATCGAAGAAGGCCCAGAACCAAGCGACGAAGAACATGACCTCGGAGGCGATGAAGAGGATCATG
>JAJXZN010000176.1 GCA_021780015.1 Pseudomonadota bacterium | reverse complement strand
GGGTGCGCAGGGCAAGCGTCCCCGCCATCTCCTTGCGTGCCGCCATGTCCTGGGCCACCTGGACGACCTGCGGCCCGGCCTGCAGCGAGAAGACCCGATACGTCGTGCCCCGGGCCTGCAGGTTCGAGAAGCCGAGCGCGGCATGCCACGTCCGGATCATTGCCGTCACGTGCTTATTGCGCGGGGGCAGGCGCAGCCGCGGTCCCGGATCGAGATGTCAGATTGAGAATAAACCACTCCTCGGCGTATTCGCTGACCTTTTCCAGCGCGCCGGCTTCTTCGAATAGATGCGTTGCGCCCGGTATGATGCGTAAAGCCTTGCGCGCCCGTAACTGCGCTAAAGCGCGTTCGTTCATTTCGACGACAGGTTCATCGTTGCCGCCAACGATAAGCAAGGTCGGTGCGCTGACCGAAGCAAGCGCCGGCCCGGCAAGATCCGGCCGGCCGCCGCGTGAGACAATTGCGCCGACGCGATCGCGCAGTCGGGCTGCCGCCACGAGCGCGGCACCCGCGCCGGTGCTTGCGCCAAAGAATCCGAGCGGCAGGTAAGAGAGTTCAGGCTGCCGGTCGATCCATTCCACCGCGAAAGCGAGGCGATCAGCCAGCAGCGGAATATCAAACACGTTGCGTCTGTCTGCTTCCTCCGACGGCGTCAAAAGATCGAGCAAGAGGGTGGCGAAATGCGCCTGGTTGAGCTTGCCAGCTACGGCTGAATTTCGCGGGCTGAAGCGGCTTGAGCCGCTGCCATGCGCAAAGACGATGATGCCGCGCGGCGATGCAGGCAGACGCAAAGTGGCGCCGAGCCCCAAGCCCGGCAATTGAAGATCACGTGCCTTAACTGCGACTTGCTCTGCCGTCATCGCTGAGCACCCCTGCGCACCTCGCGACCAATGGCAATAACTTCCGCGGATCGACACGCCTGGCATTGACAAAAATCAAATGAATGCCGCGCCGTGCTTCGGTTTGCTCAGCAACTTGACGCGCGACGCGCGGAGACCGGCGGCGTCGATCAGATGACGGGCGCCACACCGCCGCAGGCTAATCGATCGCCCAGCGTGCCAGGAGTTGGGTTTTGATCTGGTCGAGGGCAAAGGCGAACACAACGGTTGCGCCGGACAGAGCCAAAATGACCGCGGGCGGCAATTTCTGCATCAGAACGCCAGCCAGTGCGAATCCGGTTACGACGGCAATGTCGGCCAGCGTGCAGAAAAGCATGGTCCGCGTTGGCCGCGAGCACCAGAAATGACCGCGTTCGCGCAGGACATAGACGACCGCCTGCCCGGCGAAGACGAGCATGACAAAGGTCAGGGTCTGCATTTGGCCGATGCTCAAATGATATCGAAACCATGCGATGGCGAGAATGCCGATGCAAAAGGCGAATTTGAACAAAGCGAGCGGAACGGCAGCGAACATGAGATTGCCGACGCGCCACGCGTTCGGCTTCGGCGATGGCGTCGCTCGGTCCGCCGTCCGCGCCATGCTGACGAAGTCATTGGTCAGCATGGACAGCGCCTGCAGGAGGGGCGTAAGCACGAGATGGCCGGTCAGCACCAGGCCGGCGCCGAGCACGACCAGCGCCACGCATTTGTTGACGAGGATGCTCAACGTATAGGTCAGCACGCGGCGGAAGACGATGCGCCCCTCGCGGATTGCCGCGACAATCCCGCCAAGACCCGGATCGGTCAATACGATGCCGGCGGCGGCCTTGGCGACGTCGGTGGCGGTCGAAACGGCTATGCCCATCTGCGCTTGCCGCAAAGCCGGGGCGTCGTTGGCGCCGTCGCCGCACATGCCGACAGCATGGCCGCCGTTTTGCAGGGCTTTGACGAGGCGAAATTTTTGCTCTGGGAACACACCGGCATAGACGGCGAAATCGTCAGGATTCGCGCGGTCTGGAATTTGTCCGGGCGGGCAAATGCGGCCGTCGAGTCCGATTTCGTGGGCTACCGTTGCCGCGGTCGCGGCGGCATCGCCCGTGACCATGACAGGCTGCACGCCCAGGGCGCGAAGCTCTTGCAGCAGAGCGGCTGAGTCGGCACGCGGCGGATCGCTCAGCGCGATCAGCCCGACCAACGCTATCGCACCCTGCGGCCCTGCCGCGACCGCAAGGGTGCGGTATCCGGCGCGCGAGAGACGCTGCAATGCGGCCTCGGCCTCGGCGTCGAGCGGTGCGACGTCGGACGGTGCACCCTTGCAGATGTAAACGGTTCGTCCGTCCGCATCGCGTGCGAGGGTTTCGGCTTTTTTACGCGCCGGATCGAAGGGGATGAAGCGTTCCGCAGCTGGCACGGGTCGCGTCGCGGTCTGAGCCCGTGCCGCCTTGCGGATCGCCGCATCGACCGGATCCTGACCCTCGGCCGAACTGGCAAGGGCGGCGAAGGCAAGGACGTCGCCAGCCGTCCACCCGGCCGCAAGCGGCCGCACCTCAGCGACCTCGAGCCGGTTGTTGGTCAGCGTCCCGGTCTTGTCGGCGCAAAGGACGTCGATCGTCGCCGCCTCGTGGAGTGCGCTGAGCCGGGTGAGCAAGACGCCCTTGAGAGTGAGCGATTGTGCACCCAAAGCCGCGCCCAAGGTGAAAGTCGCCGGCAACGCAACCGGCACGGCGGAGAGAAGCGCGGTCAGGACGAGCTGTAAGATTTGATCGCTTGGCAGTGACAGCGCGTGCCCATAAGCGACGAGACCGATGGTGATCGCAATATTGACGATCGTCAGATTGCGAACGAGGCCGAGCACGGCTTTTTCTTCGGCGCTCGTGACGTGAGCGATGCGCACCAGTTCGGCAGTGCGACCGAAGTAGGTGCGCCCGCCCGTCGCGGTGACGCGTGCAATGGCCTCGCCGCGCCGCACCAAGGCGCCGGCGTAAGCTTGCGACCCAACGCCGGCTTCGACCGGCAGGGATTCGCCGGTCAGCGTCGATTGATCGAGCAAGACGGAGCCCTCGAGGATCAGCGTGTCGGCGGGCACCACCACGCCGAGCGAGAGCTGAACGACATCGTCCGGCACAAGGTCGGCCGCCGGCAACGCGAGCCACGTGCCGTCGCGTTTCACTCTCGCTTTGAGCGCCAGCTTTTGTTTCAGCAGCGCCAAGGCCGCATCGGCGCGATTTTCCTGAATGAGGCCGATCGCGACATTGAGGATCAAAAGCCCTGCGATCATCGTCGCTTCGACGCGCTCACCCACCGCGAGTTGGAGGATGACAGTCGCCTCGAGCATCCAGGGTACCGGAGCCCAAAAATGCCGCAAGAACCGTTCTGTGCCGCTTGGGCGCGGTTC
>JAJXZN010000056.1 GCA_021780015.1 Pseudomonadota bacterium | reverse complement strand
GGTGCAGATCGCGCAGGTCCATATGACCGTTCTGCGCCGGGGCCGTCGCCAGCCGCGTCGCGATCGCGCCATCCGGATCGGCGACCTCGCGGCGGCGCTTGCGATACTCGGAATAGTAAAAATTACGCAGAATAGTGAAGAGCCAAGCGGGCAGATTGGTGCCCTCGACGAACGAGTCGAGGTTGCCCCAGGCCTTGACCAGGGTTTCCTGCACGAGATCATCGGCACGGTCGGGATTTCCACACAGCGACACGGCGAAGGCCCGCAGGTTGGGAATGACCGCGATGAGGTCCGCCTTGATCTGCGCGCTGGCCTGGGTCGGCCGGTTTACATGGTCGCTCGGCACGCCCTTCACTTCCGCTCCTTCTTCGCGGATTTCTCGCCCGGCATGACGTCCTGGTCGCCGGATTCGAGCTTGGCCAGAAGATCGAGGAAACGATCCGGGATCGGCTGCGAGAGAACGGCGTTATAGACCGAAGCCAGCCGGTGGCCGATCTGCTCGGCGATCTCCGGCTTGGGCGCGCCCTTGCGCCGCCGCGACACCGGCAAGATGCTGACGCCCGCGAGACCCTTCGTCTCCTGGCCAGGCAATGGCTCGGCCAGGTCCGCCGAAGGCCGCGCAATTTCGGCCCGCCGCAACCCCGGCGACCCCATGCTTTTTGGCTTAAGTTCTATGGGCTTCGTCACTTTGGTGGCCCTATGCTGCTTTTCGTCTGAATCCATTGTCATCACTCTGCCCATGCGCGGAAAAAACCGCGCGACGCCGGGCACTTCGGCCTGGGTTCCTGAACAGGCTATTTTCTCGTTTCTTTATACGCGTTATACATGAGCGAATTGTTTGAGAAACAAAGGGGTTTACGTAGGCTTTAGTTCGCCGCACATACAACGCAGTGTCTCCGTGAAGGTTCCTCACTGGGAACCATATTTCTTCCCAAGCATTAGGTTGGGGGCGACTTGAGAGCGGGATGCGCCGAAGCGGTGCCCATTTTCGCGCCAGCCCGCTTTAGTCTCTAGAATCGATTG
This sequence comes from Pseudomonadota bacterium, assembly GCA_021780015.1. Classification (GTDB taxonomy): domain Bacteria; phylum Pseudomonadota; class Alphaproteobacteria; order Rhizobiales; family Beijerinckiaceae; genus Methylovirgula. The sequence continues at coordinate 11,910 of JAJXZN010000056.1, read as the reverse complement.
CGCTTAGGATTTGGATCCATCGGGGACGAGCCCCGCCTTCGATCGATCCGATAGCATCGTGATCCAACGGGAGCAGCGAAAAATGTCCGTTTCAAAAGCGATTTCCGCGCATGTCCCTTATCTTCGGCGGTTTTCGCGGGCTTTGACCGGAACGCAGGCGGGCGGCGACGCCTACGTCCTCGCAACTCTGGAAGCTGTCGTGGCCGAGCCCGGCGCCTTTGCCGACACCGCAGATTTGCGCGTCGCCCTCTATCGGCTGTTCCTCAAGGTTTGGGAATCGATGCCGGTTAACGACTATGTCGAGCCGGCGGTCTCCTCGGCGGACGAGCAAGGCGCGCAGCGCAACCTCGAAGCCATCCCGCTGCAGCCGCGCGTCGCCTTTTTGCTGAGTTCGCTCGAGGGTTTTGACACGGCCGAAGTCGCCCGCGTTCTCGAATGTTCGCCGGAGGAAGCCGCTGATCTCGTCGATCGCGCCGGCAAGGAGATCTCCAGACAGATCCGCACGGACGTGCTGATCATCGAGGATGAGCCGCTGATCGCCATCGACATCCAGATGCTGGTCGAGGAATTGGGGCATCGGGTCGTCGCGATTGCTCGGACCCGCGACGAAGCGGTCAAGGCGGCGAAGAGCTCGACGCCGGGCCTGATCCTCGCCGATATTCAGCTCGCCGATGGAAGCTCGGGTCTCGACGCGGTCAATCAAATCCTCAACGATTTCTCGATGCCCGTGATCTTCATCACCGCCTATCCGGAGCGCTTCCTCACCGGCACTCCGCCGGAACCCGCCTTTCTCATCACCAAGCCATTCGGCGTCGACAGCCTGAAGGCGGTGATCAGTCAGGCCCTCTTCTTCGACCGGCGATCGCATCGCAAGATTCCGCCCGAGGCGCGAGCGGCCCTCGTCTGAGCCACGGCAACGCAAGGCCAAGCGGGCTTCGGACGAATCCGACGCCCGACGAGGCCCAAAAGGCCTAAGACGGCTTCGCGCTATCTTCGCCGGCACGCTTGTTTCCGCCGGCGATTTGGCGGGCGACGACGAAGCCCGCCGCGACGGCGAGGGCAATGAGGCCGAAGGCGCCTGTCTGCTTGCTGAGCTCCGCACCGACGCGCAGCGCGAGTTCCTCGGGCTTCATGTTGGCGTTGTGGAGCGCATCCAGCACCGGCGCGATGGTTTCGTCGACATTGGCGGCGAAAGCCGCGCGCCGCTCAGCCTTTTCCACTTCGACCGGCAGGGGTTTGGGCACTGGCGGTGCGGCAGGGCGGCGGAGCCGCAGGATGATGAGTGCAAGCAGCGCGATTACGATAAAAGCGCCGCCGACGGCCAAAGCCGCATAAAGCGTCCCCGCCAGCGCCGCGATTTTCAGAAACAGCGCCACCGCCAAAAAGGCGAGGCCGGCCAACAGGGCCAGCAGCGCCAGCAGCGCCAAAACGACGCTGACGAGGAGCCGGCCGCCGGTGACTTCGAGCGCGGTGGTGATTTCGCGTAATTGACGCGCCAGAAATGCGTTCATCGGCTCGGACGCACCAAAATGCCGATCAGAAATCCGGCGATCGCGCCCGCGAAGATCGCGGTGAATGGATTGCGCTCGATCGTCGTTTCGAGATCCGTCGTGAGCGCGCCCAGGCGGTCTTTGGCATCGGCCGATTGGTCGGCAAATTTCTGTCGCGCGCCGTCAACCGCGCCGAGCACGTGGCTTTTTGCCGTAGAGGCTTGTTGTTGAACGAGTTCAAGCACTGAGGCCGAAAGCTTGGAAATGTCGTCGCGCAGGGCGGCGAGATCGGCGGTTAAATCGGCGGTGGCTTTTTCCTCGACCGACTTCAGGTCTGTCATGGTCTTCTCCTCTAGTTCCGATCCCCCTGCATACATAACGCCGATGACAGCAAAATCGTCGCGCCGCGATCAATTAAGTCGAATTTAACGCTAACGGCGACGCCCGACCGACCCGGAACGTGAACCATTTGCTGGGAACCTTCGTCGCGACGGTGCGTTTCTCCCCGGACCTAGCCAAAAAAGAGGGTGATGCATGAGCAATTCCACTGATATGCCCACGAGATCGTCAACGCGCGGTTTCGCATCCATGGATCCCGAGAAACAGCGCGCGATCGCGCGGAAGGGCGGCGAAAGCGTCCCGCATGAGAAGCGCAGCTTCTCGCAGAATCCGCTGCTCGCGGCGCAGGCCGGCCGCAAAGGCGGCCAGAGCGTCAGCCCGAACAAGCGCAGCTTCTCGCAGAACCATCAGCTCGCCTCGGAAGCCGGCCGCAAAGGCGGTCACGCCTCGCACGGCGGCCCGAAGCAGCCTGTGAAGAACTGATCGCGCGCAGCGGGGCAATCGGCGCGCATGTAAAGCGGTCCAAAAATCGACATGCAGCGTGCGCGGCGCGCACCTGCCGTCAGGACCGTACGGTCGCTGCGTGAGAGCGGCGGACTTGTCCGAGGCAAGGCGATGGTTTATGCCACGGGTCGTTGAAAATCGACGGCGCGGACGGGGTTAGCTTTGCCGGAACGCAGCTCAATCAACTGGTTGCATGTCTCGACCCTCATCGCGGTCGGCATTCTCGTCGGCACCGAGATGGTCGGCGCGTCATGGGCTGCCGGTTGGGCGGTCGGCGGCCTGTTGCAGCTTTCGCCGTTGACGAGCCACATCCTCGAAGGCTTGTTCGCGCTCTGCGGCGTCGTCTTGCTGTACTATTTCATGCGCACCGCGATCCGGAACGAGTCGATCCGCACCTAACAGCGTGCGGTTCTGCGCCTGCCCGGGGGTTATCAAGCCGCAGCGCCGCGACTATAGTCATCTCACATCGTTTCTCGCCGCGGATCCCTCCATGCGCTTCCCCCTCGTCCTTGCGTTTTCGCTTTTGGCGCTCCCCGGCGCACAAGCCGCCGGCACCGACATCGGCAAGCCGGCAATTTTCGGCGATGGCGTTGCTTGTGACGCCCGCCTGCTGCCCTGGCGCTCGGTTTGGTACGGGCATTTTTCGGGCGGCAACGCCACCTATGTTCCGAACGCGCCGGCGGCGCTCGTCGATTGGCGTGACGAAAAGCTCTGCTTCCCGTCGCGCCGCGACTGCCTGCGCTGGCAGCATGCCGAGCACCGCCTCTATGCGGGCATCCACGGCGATTGGACCTGCCTGCCCCTGCGCTGACCAAAGGACAGCCATGTTCGACCTTCTGAAGACTTTCGTCGCCGAATTGACCGGCGCGCCGGGGCGGCGCGATTTCTCGCCCGACGATTTTCGCCTCGCCGCCGTCGCGCTGCTCATCCATTTGGCGGGCGCCGACGGGACGGTGGCGGATTCAGAGCGCCGGCGGCTGCGCCAACTCGTCGAAACACGCTTCGGCCTCGATGCCGAGACGACGACGCGGCTTATCCAGCTGGCCGAGGCACAGGATCGGCAAGCCGTTGATTTCTATCATTTTACCCATGCCTTGACCAATGTCCTCGATCAGGACGGGCGGCAGACGGTGATCGCCATGATGTGGGAGATCGCCTTCGCCGACGGCACGGTGTCGGAAGTCGAAGAAAGCATTGTCGCGCGGATCGCCGACCTCCTCGGCGTTTCACCGCAGGATCGGGTCCGGCTGCGCCAGCGCGTCGCCGCGGAAGTGGCCGCAGGCACGGCATTTGCTGGGCCGTGGTCACCGGCATTAACTTCGGCAAAGGAAAGCCTGCCTTAGTCTTGCCGATCATTTTCGGACAATGACGTCTACCCGGCAGATTTCGCGCTCCATGCCAGAGACTTCATCAGAGACCGCCAGGATTCTCGTCATCCTGCATCAGCAAGATTCCTCGGCCGGGCGGCTCGGCCGCCTTCTGAACGCGCGCGGGTTTGAGCTCGACATCCGCCGGCCGCGCTTCGGCGATCCGCTGCCCGAAACGCTCGCCGATTACACCGGCGCCATCATTTTCGGCGGCCCGATGAGCGCCAATGACGAGGACGGCTGGCTGCGCAGCGAGATCGACTGGATCAAAGTCCCATTGCGCGAGGAAAAGCCGTTTCTCGGGATCTGCCTCGGCGCGCAAATGCTGGCGCGCCATCTCGGCCACCGCGTCTATGCTCATCCCCAAGGCAAAGTCGAAGTCGGCTATTATCCGATCGAACCGACGGCCGACGGCCATGGCGTCTGCGACTGCCCCTTCCCCAGCCAGGTCTATCAATGGCATCGCGAGGGTTTCGACCTGCCGTGCGGGGCGGTGCTGCTGGCGACGGGCGAGGATTTCGAGGCGCAGGCCTTTCGTTATGGCGCGGCGGCCTATGGGCTGCAGTTCCACCCGGAAGTCACCTACGACATGATGTGCCGTTGGACGGTGAAGGGGGCCGACAAGCTGGGCGCTCCGGGCGCCCAGCCGCCGCATCTCCACCTTGAAGGCTGGCATCGCCACGATGCCCCGGTGGCGCGCTGGACGGACGCGTTTTTGGATCGCTGGACCGCGCCGGGGCAGGCTGCCGCCGCATAAATGCTCCGCATTACCGCTCGTTGAGCGGGTGAAGGTCGCGCACCATGGCCTTCATGCGTGCATCGAGCACATGCGTATAGATCTGCGTCGTCGAAATATCGGCATGGCCGAGCAGCTCCTGGACGACCCGGAGATCGGCGCCATTCTGCAAAAGATGGCTCGCGAAGGCATGACGCAGCACATGCGGGCTGACGCGCGCTGCGCCGATGCCGGCCCGCGCCGCGACGGCCTTGAGATCGCGCGCGAACACCTGGCGGCTCAAGTGGCCGCTGCGGCTGTCGGCCGGGAAGAGCCAAGCGCCGTCCGCCTCGCCCGCCGCCGCTAGAAGCCCGCGATAGACGGAAATCGCCCGGCGGGCCGGCTCGGACAAAGGCACCAGCCGTTCGCGGCCGCCCTTGCCGCGCACCAGGATCAGCGGTTCGGCCCGTTTTGCCGCGGTTTTCGGCAGCGCCACGAGTTCGGAGACGCGCAAGCCGGTGGCATAGAGCAGTTCAAGCAGGCAGGCGATACGCGCTGCCGCAAGCCGCGCCGGGGATTGTTCGGGCGCTTCCGCGATCGCCCTATGCGCCGCGGCAAGCAATTGTTCGACCTCTTCGACCGAAAGGATCTTGGGTAGGGCCGGGGCCCGCCGCGGCCCTTCGAGGATCGCCGCCGGATCGTCGCCGCGCAGGCCTTCGGCGTAAAGAAAGCGGTGCAATTGCCGGATCGCCGAGAGCTTCCGGGCGCTCGAGGAAGCGGCAAAGCCGCGGCTTTTCAGTCGGCGCAGATAGGCCTTGATGTCGTCCGTCGTGGCATTGTGGAGGGCTTTGCCCGCGTCGACGAGAAAGTCGTGGTAATCGCCGAGATCGCGCCGGTAGGCATCGAGCGTATTGGCGGCGGCGCCGCGCTCGGCGGCCAGCATGTCCAGAAAGGCCTCGGCAGGGTTCGCCTTCGCCATGCCGCAGCCCTATTGGTTGAGGCGCGCCGGCGGCACGGTCTGAACGATTTCGTGCGGCACAGGCGTGACGAAAGTGGCGAGCGCCACCATGCCCGCATAGACCAGTCCGGCCAGGAAAGCGATCATCAGCAGAAAGCGAAAAAGGCTGGGCAAGCCAAGCTCCGGGGCGATTCGGCAAATTCTGCCGCGTATTATAGACCTATGGAGGCGCCGCGAGCGCAGCGCAGCCACGGCGGTCACCGCTTAAAACGGCCCGGCGGCCGTGATACAGCAAGAAAATGACCAGCGGGATAAAATCCATCTACGAGGAAAGCCCGGGTGCGCCGCAGAGCGCGCGCGCTGCCGCCGTCGCCGCGGCGCTCGGGCAGCGCTCGCTCGTTCTCGTCGGCCTCATGGGGTCGGGCAAGTCGGCCATCGGCCGCCGGCTGGCGCAGAGCCTCGGGCTTGAATTCGTCGATTCCGATCTCGAGGTCGAGCGGGCGGCCGACCTCTCGATCCAGGAGATTTTCGCCCGCTATGGCGAATCCTATTTCCGCGATGGCGAACGCCGCGTGATGGCGCGGCTGCTGACCGGCGGCCCGCGCGTGATCGCCACCGGCGGCGGCGCTTTCATGAGCGAGGAAACGCGCGCGCGAATCAAAAAAAACGGCATTTCCATCTGGCTTAAGGCCGATCTCGACGTGCTTTGGCGGCGCGTGCGCAAGCGCAACCATCGGCCGCTTCTGCAAAATGCCGATCCCGAGGGCGTGCTGAGGAAATTGATGGAGGAGCGCAATCCGGTCTATGCCCAAGCTGACATCGCCATCATTTCGCAGGACGGACCGCATGATTCAGTCGTCGAGGATTTGCTCGTCACATTGCAGCAATATCTTTGCGCCGAAAGCCCGGAGGACGGCGCGATGAGCATCGTGCAGGACAAGCCCGCGGTCTTCGCCCGGGTCAACGTCGCGCTTGGACGGCGCAGCTATGAGATTTTGATCGGCGAAGCGATCCTGCCCGAGATCGCCGCCCATGCCGCCCGGCTCGCGCCCGGCGCCGCGGTCGTGATCGTCACCGACGAAAATGTGGCGGAGACGCATCTGCCGGCCGTTGCGGCCTCGCTGGCGCAAGCCGGCATCCGCCACCAGAGCATCGTCGTGCCTCCCGGCGAAGAATCGAAATCCTATGCGATGTTCGAGAAAGTCTGCGACGGGATCCTCGCCGGCCGGTTCGAGCGCGGCGACCTGGTCGTCGCGTTAGGCGGCGGCGTCGTCGGCGACCTCGCCGGTTTCGCCGCGGCGAGCGTGCGCCGGGGCATGCGTTTCATTCAGGTGCCGACCTCGCTGCTGGCGCAGGTCGATTCCTCCGTCGGCGGCAAGACCGGGATCAATTCCGCCCACGGCAAAAATCTCGTCGGCGCCTTTCATCAGCCGCGGCTCGTGCTGATCGATACGCGGGTGCTGAAGAGCTTGCCGGCGCGCGAATTTCGCGCCGGCTATGCCGAAGTCGTCAAATATGGCCTCATCAACGACCGGGCGTTCTTCGAATGGCTCGAAGAGCATTGGCGTGACGTCTTCGCCGGCGGCGGCGACCAGATGCATGCCATCGCCAAGAGCTGCGCGGCGAAAGCGGCGATCGTCGCCGCCGACGAGCACGAATCGGGCGAGCGCGCGCTGCTCAATCTCGGCCATACGTTCGCCCATGCGTTCGAGCGCATCGTGCATTACGACAACCGCCGGCTGGTGCATGGCGAGGCGGTGGCGATCGGCCTCGCCTGCGCCTTCCGCTTTTCCGCCGCACGCGGGCTTCTCGGCGCCGCCGAAGCCGAGCGGGTGGTCGAACATTTGCGCGAGGTCGGCCTGCCGACGGCGATCCGCGACATTCCCGGCTGGGACGCCGACGAGGCCGTGATTCTCGATGCGATGCTGCAGGATAAGAAAGTGCAACGCGGCGTGCTGACCTTTATCCTGGCGCGCGGCATCGGCCAGTCTTTCATCGCCCGCGATGTTTTGGCGGCGGATGTGCGCGCCTTCCTCGCTCACGAGCTCGGCGCGGCATAGAACGGGACTTCATCCATGCACGGCGTTCACGTCGAACCGTCGACGTCTAATCTCTGGCTTGCGGCCGCCGTCGTCATCTTCTGTATCCTTCTGGCGGCCTTCTTCAACGGCTCCGAAACGGCGCTGACGGCCGCCTCGCGCGCGCGCATGTATGCGCTCGAAAGAGGCGGCGACGGCAACGCCAAGCGTGTCAACCGCCTGCTCGGCAAGCGCGACCGGCTGATCGGCGCGATCCTGCTCGGCAATACGCTCGTCAGCATCGGCTCCTCGGCTTTTCTGAGCAGCGTGCTCGAAGCCATATTCGGCTATAGCGGCGTCATCTATGCGACCGGCCTGATGACCCTGCTCCTGCTCGTCTTCGCGGAAATCCTGCCGAAGACGCTGGCGATCAATTATCCGGATCGATTCTCGCTCATTGTCGCGCCGGTCATCGGCTTCTTCGTTGCGATCTTCGGCCCGATCCTCGCCGCCATCGAAGCCCTGATCCAGGGCCTGCTCCGACTCGTCGGCATCGACACCAAGGTGCATCACGCGCTTTTGTCGGGACACGAGGAACTCAGGAGTACCGTCGACCTCATGCACAAGGAAGGCGGGGTGCAGCGTTCGGAACGCGACATGTTCGGCGGCCTGCTCGAGTTGCGCGACCTCTCCGTCGAGGACGCCATGGTGCATCGGACCAAAATGTACACGATCGACGCCGATCTGCCGCCGCGCGACTTTCTCCGCGCCGTTGTCGATTCGCCCTATTCGCGCGTGCCGATCTGGCGCGGCGAGCCGGACAATATCATCGGCGTTCTCCACTCCAAGGATCTTCTGCGCGCGCTTGAGGACTCGGGCGGCGATATCGAACGCCTCAAGATCGAGGATGTCGCGCTCGACGCCTGGTACGTGCCGAATACGACGAGCCTGCAGGATCAGTTGCAAGCATTCCTGAAGCGCAAGACGCATTTCGCGCTTGTCGTGGATGAATATGGCGTCGTCCTCGGCCTCGTGACGCTGGAAGATATTCTCGAAGAGATCGTCGGCGACATTTCCGACGAGCATGACCCGGTGGTGCTGGGCGTGCGGCAAAATGCCGACGGTTCGGTCACCGTCGATGGCTCGGTGCCGATCCGCGACCTGAACCGCGTCATGGGCTGGCATTTGCCGGACGAAGAGGCGACGACAATCGCCGGCCTCGTCATCCACGAGGCCCGCGCCATCCCGGAAATGGGACAGGTCTTCACCTTTCACAACTTCCGCTTCGAGGTCCTGCGCAAGACGCGCAACCGGCTGGCCGCGCTCCGGGTCACGCCGGTCAGCGAGACGGCCGCGCCGGCGACCGGAATGCTGCCCTAGACCGTTCCGGCCGGCGCAGGAGCCGTTCAGCGAAATGCGACTTTCAGCACCTCGTAGCTCTTGCCGCCGCCCGGCGTATTGACCTCGACGGAATCGCCGACCTTCTTGCCGATCAGCGCGCGCGCCGTGGGCGAGGTGATCGAGACGCGGCCGGATTTCACGTCGGCCTCGGCCTCGCCAACGATCTGATAGACTTTCTTCTCTTCGGTATCCTCGTCGACGAGCGTGACGATGGCGCCGAACTTCACCGTATTGCCGGAAAGCTTCGAGACGTCGATCACTTCCGCACGCGACAGCTTGTCCTCAAGCTCGGCGATGCGGCCCTCGTTCAGGGATTGCGCCTCCTTGGCCGAATGATATTCGGCATTCTCGGACAGATCGCCATGCGAACGCGCCTCGGCGATCGCCTGAATGATGCGCGGGCGCTCCACCTGCTGGCGATGCTTCAGCTCCTCCGACAGCGCCACGTGGCCCTGCACGGTCATCGGAATCTTTTCCATTCTTCAATCTCTTCACAAGTGGCGTCAGCCGCCGTGCGTTGAAACCATGATCGTCTGCCCGGCTTGCGCAGACGGATAGAACCCTCGGCGGGCGCGTTAGGCGGGCCCGCTTTGCATGACCTTCCGAAACATGATCTTGCGCCGCCGGCGCGCAGCCGTGGCGCGGCCGCTGGGCTGGCAAGCTTAACGCATTCTTCCGGTTAAATGCGAACGTTTCAATCGCAAATGCGTGCCGTGCCTGCGGCCAGGGCGAACACCCCTCCGAACGCCGGCAAAGTCCGTTCGGCTCCCTTGGCGGCCGCGGCGGACGAATCAAAATTGTTCCAATAGCTTAGCGAACTTCAGGCAAAATAGTCCTGAAGCGCCTTCACCTCCAGGTCTCCCGCTTGGTAGGCGACGATTGCCTCGGTCGCGGCAATCGCTCCCGCCAGAGTTGTATAATAGGGCACCTTATGAAGCAGGGCCGCGCGGCGGAGCGAGCGCGAATCAGCCAAAGCCTGCGCTCCCTCGGTCGTGTTGAAGACAAGTTGGACGCTGCCGTTCTTGATCGCGTCGACAATATGCGGGCGGCCTTCCGAAACCTTGTTGACCTTTTCGGTCGGGATCCCCTGACTTTCGAGAAACCGCGCGGTGCCCCCCGTCGCGCAGAATTTGAAGCCGAGCCGAAGCAATTGCTTCGCGGCGGGCACGATGCGCGGCTTATCGATATCGCGCAACGAGACGAAGACCGTGCCGGAGCCGGGCACCTTCGTCCCGCCGCCAAGCTGGCTCTTGGCGAAAGCGATGGCAAAGGAGCGGTCGAGGCCGATGACCTCGCCGGTCGAGCGCATCTCCGGCCCAAGCACCGTATCGACGCCGGGGAAGCGCGCGAAAGGAAACACCGCCTCCTTCACGCCGACATGACCGAGCCGTTTCGGATTGAGATTGAAGCTCACCAGGCTCTCGCCGGCCATCACCCGCGCCGCGACCTTCGCGATCGGCGTGCCGATCACCTTGGCGACGAAGGGCACGGTGCGCGAAGCGCGGGGGTTCACTTCAAGGACGTAAATCTCGCCGTCCTTCAGCGCCAGCTGCACGTTCATAAGCCCGCCGACATCAAGCGCCAGCGCCAGCTTGCGGGTCGTCTCCTCGATCCGCGCGATCATCTCCGGGGCGAGCGAATGCGGCGGCAGCGAGCAGGCGCTATCGCCGGAATGGATGCCCGCCTCCTCGATATGTTCCATGATGCCGCTGATGAAGACATCGCGGCCGTCGCAGAGCGCATCGACATCGATCTCGACCGCGTCCGACAGGTAGCGGTCGAAGAGCAGCGGATTCTTGCCGAGGACGGTATTGATCTGGCCGGTCTTGTCGTTGGGGTAGCGGGCCTTGACGTCGGACGGCACGAGGCCGGGCAAGGTCTCGAGCAGATAATCGTCGAAGGTCGCGCCATCATGGATGATCGCCATGGCGCGGCCGCCGAGCACGTAGGACGGGCGCACGACAAGCGGCAGGCCGAGATCGGCCGCGACAAGGCGGGATTGCTCGACCGAATAGGCGATGCCGTTCTTCGGCTGTTTCAGGCCGAGCTTGTCGAGCAGCCGCTTGAAGCGGTCGCGGTCCTCGGCCAGATCGATCGAATCGACGCTGGTGCCGAGAATGGGAATTTCCGCCTGCTGCAAGGCGGAGGCGAGCTTCAGCGGCGTCTGGCCGCCGAACTGGACGATCGCCCCGCGCAGCCGCCCCGCCGCGCGCTCGACCGCCAAGATCTCCAGCACGTCCTCGGCCGTCAGCGGCTCGAAATAGAGCCGGTCGGAGGTGTCGTAATCCGTCGAGACCGTCTCCGGATTGCAATTGACCATGATCGTCTCATAGCCCGCCGCGCGCAGCGCGAAGCTGGCGTGGCAGCAGCAATAATCGAATTCGATACCCTGGCCGATGCGGTTCGGGCCGCCGCCGAGGATGACGATCTTCTCCCTTGAGGAGGGCTGCGCCTCGTTGGCCGGGACGCCGGCGAAGGGCGTCTCGTAAGTCGAATACATATAGGCTGTCGGCGAAGCGAATTCGGCCGCCGACGTGTCGATCCGCTTGAACACCGGCCGCACGGCAAGACTGTGCCGCAAGGCGCGCACATTGGCCTCGTCGGTGCCGGCGAGCGTCGCGAGCCGGGTGTCGGAAAAGCCCGCGGCCTTGAGCATGCGCAGATTGTCGGCGTCCTGCGGCAGGCCGAAGGCGCGGACCTTTTCCTCGAGATCGACGATCTCCTTGATCCGGGCGATGAACCACCGGTCGATCTTGCAGGCGTCGTGGATCTCGTCGAGCGACAGGCCGTAGCGCAGCGCCTGTGCCACGACGAGCAGCCGGTCCGGCGTCGGCCGGCCGAGCGCCGCGCGCAACACCTTCTTGTCGTCGTCGCGCTCGATGCCTTCGATCTCGACCTCGTCGAGCCCGGTGAGGCCGGTCTCGAGCGAGCGCAGCGCCTTCTGCAGGCTCTCGGCAAACGTGCGGCCGATCGCCATGGCTTCACCGACCGATTTCATCGCCGTCGTCAAGAGCGGCTCGGCGCCGGGGAATTTCTCGAAGGCGAAGCGCGGGATCTTGGTGACGACGTAATCGATCGCCGGCTCGAACGAGGCGGGCGTCGCGCCGCCGGTAATGTC
>JAJXZN010000006.1 GCA_021780015.1 Pseudomonadota bacterium | reverse complement strand
GGCTCTCGCCGCCGCTGACGGGCGAGACCGGGGTCGGCTGGTATCGCGTGCGCGTGCGGCCGCTGAATTTTTCCGGCGCCAAAAGGGCGACGCTTTGGGCCGTCGCTGACGTGACGCGCGAGCGCGAACGGCATGAGAATGTCTTTCAGGAGCTGCAGCACGCAATCGACTTCCTCGATCACGCGCCGGCTGGATTCTTTTCCAGCGATGCGGCGGGCGCCGTCTCCTATATGAATGCGACGCTGGCGGGCTGGCTTGACTACGATCTCGCCCAGGTCGGATCCGGCGGTCTCGAATTGAACGATTTCGTCGCCGGCGGCGGCGCGGTTTTGCTTTCGAGCATTGCCGGCGCGCCGGGCGACGTCGTTACCGAGCAACTCGACATGGATTTCAAACGCCGCAATGGCCAGAGCCTGCCGGTGCGGCTGCTTCACCGGGTCGCCTTTGGGCAGGACGGCGCGGCCGGCGCCTCGCGCACATTGGTGCTGAACCGGGCGCCGGGGGAGGAGCCGGCGGAAGATTTGCGCGCCGCGGAAGTGCGCTTTGCGCGGCTCTTCCTCGCCGCACCGATGGCGATGGCGCTCGTCGACCGCAACGGCCGGATCAAACGCTCCAACGCCGCCTTCGCCAAATTAATGCCTGAGGCGCTCAAGCTGACGGACCCGGCGCAACGCAGCATCTATGGCGGCATTTCAACCGCCGACCGCGCCGCGCTCGAACAGGCGATCCATGCGGCGGCGGAGTCGAAAATCGATATTGCACCGGTCGATGTGCAGCTGTCCGGCGACCGCTCGGCGCGTCTGCTCTTCTCGGCGTCGGACGCATCGGACGGCCCCGGCGCAACGATCTATGCGCTCGATACGACCGAATTGCAGACCCTCAAGGAGAATTTCGCGCAATCGCAGAAGATGCAGGCCACCGGTCAGCTCGCCGGCGGCGTCGCGCATGATTTCAACAATATGCTGACCGCGATCATCGGCTATTCCGACCTGTTGCTCGCCAACCATCGGCCGACCGATCCGTCCTTCCAGGACATCATGCAGATCAAGCAGAATGCCAATCGCGCCGCGGCGCTGGTGCGGCAATTGCTCGCCTTTTCGCGGCGCCAGACGCTGCGGCCGGAAGTCCTGCAACTCGGCGACGTCCTCTCCGAATTGCAGTTCATGATGCGCCGGCTCGTCGGCGAGAAGAACGGCCTCGAATTGCGGCACGGCCGAGACCTTTGGCTCGTCAAGGCGGATCTCAATCAATTTGAGCAAGTGATCATCAATCTCGTCGTCAATGCACGCGACGCCATGCCGAACGGCGGCAAGATCGAATTGCGCATCGCCAATCTCGCGGCTGCCGATTGCGCCAAGCTCAATGAGAAATCGCTGCTGGCGGCCGATTATGTGATGATCGAGGTCGCCGATACCGGAACCGGAATCCCGGAAGAGGTGCGCGACAAGATCTTCGAGCCCTTCTTCACCACAAAGGAGGTCGGCAAGGGCACCGGCCTTGGCCTTGCCATGGTCTATGGCACCGTCAAGCAGACGGGCGGCTATGTCTTTTGCGATTCGACCGTCGGCGTCGGCACAACCTTCCGGATTCTGCTGCCGCGCTATCTGCCGAATGAAGGCGAGGAAGAAACCCGCAAGGAGCCCGTCAAAAAGGCGGCAACGGATCTCACCGGCCACGGCACCATTCTCCTCGTCGAAGACGAGGAGGCGGTGCGGGCCTTCGGCGCCCGCGCTTTGTCGGCGCGCGGCTATACGGTGCTCGAAGCGGCAAACGGCGCCGAGGCGCTCGAGGTCGCCGAGAAGAACGATAAAATCGACCTCATCGTTTCGGATGTGGTCATGCCGGAAATGGATGGCCCGACGATGTTCGGCGAAATGCGCAAGCGCGGCATTCATGCGAAAGTAATTTTCGTCTCCGGCTATGCCGAAGACGCGTTCGCGAAGAATTTGCCGGAAGGCGAGGATTTCGGCTTTCTGCCGAAGCCCTTTACCTTAAAGCAATTGATCGAAGCGGTGAAAGACGCGGCGCCGGCCGGCTGAGGCGACGATGAGCAGGGCTGGCTGCACTCTTCTCTGGCTTGGCATGACCGCGGCGGTCGCGGCCGCCTTGCCGGGAGCGGCCGGCGCGAAGCCGGCGGCCGGTCACGCGGCCGAGTCCATCCGGCAAATCGCTCTCAGCCAAGACAAGATCACGCAATTTCTCGCCGCGCGACCGCCGCTCGAGGCCATTCTCGCGGGCGTTCCTGCGGGCGCCGCGGCGCCCGATCCCGGACTGCTGCGAAGGCTCGATGACACGGCGCGGAAAAACGGCTTTGCCGATTATGCCGATTATGAAGCCGTGGCGACCAACATCGTCTGGATTTTGACCGGCATCGATCCGCTCAGCAAAAAATATGTCGGTGTTCAGGCGGTGACGAAGCTCGAAGTCGCCGATCTGCTCGGCGACAAAACTCTGTCGCTCAAGCAACACAAACAATTGCTGGAGGCGCTGCACATGCAAATGCTCAGCGCCGGCCCGGTCAAATATGCCGCGAATGTTCCACTTGTCATAAAATTCTATGACAAATTACTCGCGGCGGACGCGAAAAATTAATCGCGCACCCATTTGCGACGGCGCTCATCCTCGCGCGCATAATAATGATGCCCTGAGCGGCGATCGTAGCTTGTCGTGATCCGATGCGGGCGATGCCGCGGCGCCTGGCTGACGTCCCCCACCGGTCGAACCGGCTGGAACACGGCGCGGCAGGGCGCACTCAAATTCGCGACATTGGCCTGCATGCAGGCGGCGACCCGGTCGGCATCGGGGATTTCCGCCGAGCAGAGGCGGAAGGCGTCGGGCGTGCAGGCTTCGCGCTGCGCATCAGACACCTCGAAAGCGCGCGCGCCTACGCTGAAGCTCAAACTAAATCCGACCGCCAGCAGCAAGGCGCCGGTGCGGACGGTGATATTTTCTCGGACCATGCTGTTTTGCTCGCGCATGAACTCCCCCGCTCTTGACGATGCCGTTTGCGCCTCGGACATTCAGCCAAGCCGAATGCTAACACGGCAAAACTACTCACAGTTCCGTTACATAAATCAATTCACAAACTTCGCATCCCCGGCATGACAAGATGTGATCGCGGCTAAACGAACGCGTGCATGGCGATCGCGCCGATCTGCGCCGCGCATCACGCAGGATTGTGCGCCGGCGCGCGGATGCATCGATTTGACAGCCGTGCGACAAAACGAAATCCCCGCGCTTCGATCGGGCTATGATGCGGCCTTCGCGATCGGCCTCCACCGGC
>JAJXZN010000221.1:1053-3287 GCA_021780015.1 Pseudomonadota bacterium | reverse complement strand
GGGCGTCACCCGCGCAGGGCTCTTCGTGAAGCTGGACGAGACCGGCGCCGACGGGCTGATCCCGATCCGCTCCCTCGGCACGGAATATTTCAACTATGACGAGAGCCAGCATGCGTTGATTGGCCGCCGCAGCGGCGTGACGCATCGCCTTGGCGACGAAATTGCGGTCAGACTCGTCGAAGCCGCCCCCTTCGCGGGGGCCCTGCGCTTCGAATTGGTCCGTGGCGGGAGCGCCCGCCCTCTGGCCAGAACCAGCCGCAACGGGAAGCGCGGCTGGCGCCGCGACAACAAGGATGATGGTGCGCGGCCACAGGGTCCTTTAAAAAAACTGAGGAAGGCCAAAATTAAATCCAATGCTTCCTAGGGTCTCGCCATGGTCGCCAATACCGTAAACCTTTCCGTCTCGCCGCCTCCGAGCCTTAAAACCCTGCCCGAGGACAGTTTGGCCCGGCCGAAGCGGAACGCTTGGCTTGCCATCCGGCGCGGCTTTTTTGGTCATTGCCCGTCCTGCGGCGAAGGCCCGCTTTACACCAAATATCTCAAGGTCACGGACCGCTGCCCAGTCTGCGCGACCGAATTGTTTCATCAGCGGGCCGATGACGCCCCGCCCTATCTGACCATCCTCGTCGTCGGCCACATCATCGGCGCGCTGATGCTGACAGCCGATACGCTGTTTCCTAATTTTCCAGTGCCCTATCAACTCATCCTGTGGCCGGCGCTGACGGTCGCCATGTCGCTGGTGCTTCTGCCGGCCTTCAAAGGCGGCCTCATCGGCTATCAATGGGCCTTGCGGATGCACGGCTTTGATTCCGCGCCCGACGCGTCATCGGCCGGGGCCGTGCCGAATGGCTGATGGCGCGGCGGCGCCGTTGCGCGCCCGCCCCGTTAAGCCAAAAGCTGCCGCTAGTCTCATCCTGCTCGATACAAGCGAAGCGACACCACGCGTCCTGATGGGTCGGCGCAATGCCAATTTGCGCTTCATGCCGGGCAAATTTGTCTTCCCCGGCGGGCGCGTCGAAGCCGACGACGCCGCGATCACAGCGGCCGATTTCCTCTCCTCGGCGGCCGAAGCAAAACTCGCCGCCCATAATCATCAGCGCGCTCCCACGCCCCGCGCGCTGGCGCTTGCGGCCATCCGCGAAACGTTCGAGGAAACCGGCCTCCTGATCGGCGCCAAGACTATCCCTGCGGCGGACGCCGTGCCCGCGGCCTGGCGCGGCTTCGTCGGCCTGGGCTTTTTGCCGAGGATCGGGCATTTGCACTTTCTCGCTCGCGCCGTCACGCCGCCGCATCTGCCGCGTCGGTTCGACACCCGCTTTTTCATCGCCGACGCTGCGACGGTCGCCCATCGCGTCGATGGCATTGCGCATGCCGATGCGGAGCTTGTCGAACTCGCCTGGCTGCCGATCGCCGAGGCGCAACAACTCGATGTCGGCAATATCACCGGAGCGATCTTGCGCGAGGCCGCACAGCATCTTACTGCGGAGCGTGCCGACCGTCCGGTCGCATTCTTCCGCTATCGGAACCGCCGCTTCCTGCGCGACGAATTGTGAGCAAATCCGTCGAAACGCGTGCCGCCCTGATCGGCGCCGCCATCGCGACCGTGACGATTGCCGGCATCGGCCTGTCGCTGTCGGCGACGCTGATCGCCGTGCGGCTGGCCGAGGCGCATTATTCGGCCCGCGCGATCGGGCTCCACCCCGCCGCGAGCGGTCTCGTCGGTCTCGCCATCGCGCCCCTTGTGCCTTGGCTCGCGCGGCTGATCGGCATCCGGCCGCTCTTGATCGCGGCACTGCTGCTCGCCGCGGCTTGCCTTGCCGGTCTTGCGTATACAGACGGCTATTGGCCCTGGCTCGCGGTGCGCAGCGTCTACGGCATTGCGCTGACGATCCTCTTCATCCTCGGCGAATTCTGGATCAGCGCCGTGGTCTGGCCAAAGCGGCGCGGCCTGGTCATGGGGATTTACACAACCGCAATTGCGACAGGCTTTGCCGCCGGGCCCTTCGTGCTCGCGGCCATGGGATCAAAGGGCTCTGCGCCGTTTCTGCTCGCCGCGCTGCTCTCGCTCGTTGCAATCCTGCCAATCGGCCTGATCCGGGCGGCAACGCCGGTGTTGAAAAATCCCGAACCGCTGCCGTTTCTCGCCATCCTCCGCGATGCGCCGGCAGCAACCTCCGCAGCCTTGCTCTACGGCTCCATCGAAGCGGCGGCCTTCGCGCTTCTGCCGGTCTTCG
>JAJXZN010000221.1:0-1043 GCA_021780015.1 Pseudomonadota bacterium | reverse complement strand
GCGCTGCGCGAAGGCTGGGGTGCGGCGGCGGCGGCCGCCGCCACGGCGACCTTCGCGCTCGGCAATGCCTTGTTTCAGATCCCGACCGGCTGGGCCGCCGACCGTTTCGGTCGGCGCCGGCTGTTGATCCTCATCGGCGGACTGGGCGCTGCGGGCGCGCTCGTTCTGCCGCTCGCGGCGCGCTCTTACGCCGCCTATGTCGTCCTGCTTTTCGTGTGGAGCGGCATTGTCGGCGGCCTCTATGCCGTCGGCCTGACGCGCCTTGCCAGCCGCTATTCCGATGCCGCGCTGGCACGCGCCAACGCCGCCTATATCCTGCTCTACACCGGCGGAACGCTTGTCGGACCGCCGATTTTCGGCTTCGGTCTCGATCTCGCGCCGGCGGGATTATTCGTCGCTCTGGCCCTCGCGCTGGGCGGCTTTTTCGCGCTCGCCCTGAAGCCCGACGCGCATCCTTGACATTGAGACATCGATCCTTAAGGTGCGCGCACTTTCGCGCATCGCTATCCGTTTGGCGATCGGAGCCGTCCGGCTCCCGCGACGATCAGCTTTGAAGGACGCCGCCCATGGCCAAGGCCGCAATGATCAAAATCAAGCTCCAGTCCTCGGCGGACACGGGCTATTTTTACGTGACGAAGAAAAACGCCCGCACCAAGACCGAAAAGCTGTCGTTCAAGAAATACGACCCGGTCGCGCGCAAGCACGTCGAATTCAAGGAAACGAAGATCAAGTAGAGCCCGGCAAAATTCGCGGGCTTTTCAAAGAGATTTCTTTATTTTTTAAAGCAGATTATCGGCACGCCGGCCGCCGCCCTTCGCAACACGAAGCTAGAAGACGAAGGTGGCCGGCGGCAAGTGGATCTCGAGGAGGCCACTCCTAACCACTTGCGCGCCGGCCGACCCTACGGACCCAGGAGATGCGGCGGACCTGAGCACTCCGCAGGGTATCTTATTGAGAAAACTCGCGATCTGCAGCGATCTCTAGATCGGCACCGCCGCGCCGCAACCACCACCGGAAACGAGGTTAGCGCGCGTCTCGCGAAA
>JAJXZN010000301.1 GCA_021780015.1 Pseudomonadota bacterium | reverse complement strand
GTCGTCTCCGGCTTGTGCTTGATGCCGTCGTAGAAGGCCTGGATGATGTCTTCCTTGAAATGCGGTGTGCGCGGATGCGCATGGACAACGGCATCGCGCTCGGCGTTGCCATATTCCGAATAGGCGAGACCGAGCACATCCATCTCGACGCCGGCCGTCAGCAGCGCCACGACCGGGTGCATATATTGCGGAATCCCCGGCGTCGTATGCAGTGCGATGGCGGTCCAGACAAGGTCGATGTCGCTTTGCGCGATGCCGTGACGCCGCAGAAAATCCCGCGCCGCATTGGCGCCGTCGACCTCGAACCGGTCGTGCTGGCTGGCGTGCTTATGCGTCAGCCCCATGTCGTGAAACATGGCGCCCGTATAGAGCAGTTCGGCATCGAAGCTGAGACCGCGCCGCTTCCCGGCGAGGGCGCCGAAATAATAGACCCGGCTCGAATGATGGAACAAAAGCGGCGATTCGGTATCGCGCACGAGTTCGGTCACTTCGCGAGCCAATTTGCTGTCGGGTATGCGCACGCCTGCAATGTCGAGTGCCATAGCGTCTCTCCTCTCTCGATGGCTTGCGCGCAGGGTAGAAGCCGCATACTCTGTCTGCAATTGACGTATTACGGCAAATTCTGCCAAAACCCGGCGCAAACGGACGCTGTTCATGGCTGCCGCCAGAGCCATTGCCATTCTCGCGCTTCCGGGCGTGCAATTGCTGGACGTTTCCGGCCCGCTCGACGTCTTCGCCGAGGCCAATGCGCAGGCGCGCAAGGAGGTCTATCGGCCCTTGGTCGTCGGCGTCAGCCTGGCGCCAGTTCGCAGTTCGTCGGGCGTGCGCCTCATGCCCGATCGGGTTGCCGGGCCGCCGCCTGAGGAAAAGATTCATACTCTGCTCGTCGCCGGATGCCCGGATATCGCCGAGCGGCCGACCGACCCGGCGCTCATCGGATGGCTGCGCGCCGTCGCAACCGGCGCGCGGCGCTACGGCTCGGTGTGCAGCGGCGCTTTTTTGCTCGCCGCCGCCGGCCTGCTCGACGGGCGCCGGGTGACGACGCATTGGGCCGTCGCCGCGCGCCTCGCCGCCCGCTATCCCGCGGTCACGGTGGACGAGGACGCCATTCATGTGCGCGACGGACGGCTGCGCACGGCAGCAGGCGTCACCGCAGGGCTTGACCTTGCTTTGGCGCTGGTCGAGGAGGACCTCGGCCGTGACATTGCGATGAAGGTCGCAAGCCAGCTCGTCATGTTTTTCAAGCGCCCCGGCGGGCAGCGCCAGTTCAGCCGCGAGGGCGCCATTGTTCCTTCCGGGCGCTCGGCCTTGCAGGAGCTGCAGCGCTGGGTCATCGCCCATCCAGCCGCGGATCATAGCATCACCGCATTGGCCAAGCGGACAGAGCTGAGCCCGCGCCATTTCGCCCGGCTGTTCCGCGGCGAGGTCGGCGTGAGCCCCGCCGCCTGGGTCGAGAGCATCAGAATTGCCGCGGCGCGGCAGATGCTTGAATCCGGACGCGAGGCGCCGAAACAGGTCGCGGCGCGCTGCGGTTTTGCCGATGCCGATACGTTGCGGCGCGCCTTTTCGCGCCATGTCGGGGTGACGCCGGCCGAATATCGCAAGCGCTATGCGCAGGCGGCGCGTTGAGGTTAACCGCGCCGCCGCCTTGACGGCTCTTCGATCGCCGGTGCTAGATGGCCGCGCGGTTGGAGATCGGTCATGTGCGAGACATGCGGCTTTCCTTCGTCTAAGCACGGACTGGCGCTGCGGCGCCGCGATGTGCTCGCCTTCGGCCTCGGCGCCGCGGCGCTCGCTGCGGCACCCGCCTTCCTGGCGCCGGCTTTCGTGACATCGGCCTGGGCGAAAGAGCCGGGGCCGCCGCCGAAGCCGCAAAACGTCGTCTCGCCGGCTGAGGCGCTCGCACGGCTCAAGGCCGGCAATCAGCGCTATGTCGACGGCGTCGCGAAACGCCACGATTTCGTCGCCGAACGCGAGGCGCTCGTCGGCGGGCAGAATCCCTTCGCCGGGATTCTCAGTTGCGCGGATTCGCGTGTTGCGCCGGAATATGCGTTCGATACGTCGCGCGGCGATCTCTTCGTCGTTCGCGTCGCCGGCAATTTCGTCAACACCGACAATCTCGCAAGCTTCGAATATGCGGTGGCGGTGTTGAAGACGCCGCTGATCCTCGTGCTCGGGCATGAGTCCTGCGGCGCCGTCAAGGCCGCGATCGAGGCGGTCAAAGACAAGGCGACGTTCCCCGGCCACATCCAGGATCTGACGACAAGCCTCGCGCCGGCGGTGACAGCGGTTCTCGATCGGCCCGGCGACCTTCTCGAAAATGCGACGCAGGAAAATGTCCGCCGCAATGTCGAAGCGCTGAAGGCCGCGACCCCGGTACTCAGCGCCGCCGTCGCCGAACAGCGCCTCGCGGTCGCCGGCGGGATTTATCGGCTCGCAACCGGCGAAGTCGAGATCATCGCGTAAACGTGAACGGTCCGTTCCCGCAGGGTTTCGGTTTTTTCCGCAGCCGCTATAAGCGACGCGATGACATCGATTATGTCCGGTAGGGCCGGCGTTCGTTCGGGCGGTGGCGTATTTCTCGACGGCTTGGCGTCGATCGGCATGACCTTCCTAGGGATGCGACTCTTTCCCAGCTTGCGCACGGTCGAGACGTTGGAATAGCGGAAGGGCATGAAGGTGACGGCTTCGATTTTGGCGGCTCTGGGCTTCGTTGCGATGGGCAAACCGGCCCAGGCGGCCGCCGTATGGCCCGACACGTTTCGCGGCCGGCTCGAAGCCTGGGCCCTGATCGAGACCTTGAACGCGACTTTGCTTGCCTCGAACAGCGCGACCAAGACGCTCGAAGCCTGGTGCGGGACGCATCACATGGCCAAAGATGCCGTGCTGCATGCACGCTTGCGCCGCGATGTGCACAAGCCGATCACGCCGGAGCAGCGCGCCCGGCTCAAGATCGGAGCGGACGAGCCCGTGATCTATCGCCGCGTCGATCTCGCCTGCGGCGACTATGTCCTGTCGCAGGCGGACAATTGGTATGTGCCGGGGCGCCTGCAACCGGCGATGGAAAAGGCGCTCGAGACGAGCGACGTTCCGTTCGGCCGCGCTATCCAGACTCTGCATCCGCGCCGCCAGACCTTTGGCGTCGATGTGCTGTGGAAACCCTTGCCGGACGGCTGGGAACTGACCCCGCCGCCCGATCATCTCGGCGCAAATCTGACGATCCCGCCGGTGCTCTTCGAACATCATGCCATCGTCTATTCCGCCGACGGCCGGCCGATCTCGGAGGTCGACGAGCATTATACGAGC
>JAJXZN010000145.1 GCA_021780015.1 Pseudomonadota bacterium | reverse complement strand
GAAGGGAAATTCAAGCCGCCAGAAGCGCTGCCAGGCGGAGAAGCGGAAGGCACGGCTTGCCTCCTCGAGGTCGCCCGGAATGGTCCGCAAAGCCTGGTAGAAGCTGAACGCCATGTTCCAGGCCTGGCTCGTGAAGATGGCGAAGATCGAGGCAAGCTCGAGCCCCAGCACCCAATGCGGTGCGAGCTTTACAAAGAACGTGACGGTGAACGACAAATAGCCGAGGACCGGCACGGATTGCAGAATGTCGAGCAGCGGCAGAAGCACGATTTCCGCACGCCGGCTCTTTGCCGCGAATGTGCCATAGACGAATGTAAACAGAAGCGACGCCGCCATGGCCGCAAGCATTCGCAGCACCGTCCGTACCGCATAATCGGGCAGCAAAGCCGGATCGAGCGAAATTGCCTTGAGACTCGCAACCGGCGCGAAGGTCTCGCGGATTCCGAAGCCGAAAATGACGGCGACGGCCACGACGATGGCGACGGCGAGGAGCCCGGCAGGATCAGCGAGCATGCCGCCGCGCGGCGCCGCGCGCGCGGACCGCGCAGGCGGACCATAGGGCCATGCCGACCGGGCGGCGGAGGGCGGCTTGAGCCAGAGCGGACGCGACATGCGAAACCGTCACTTGTTGTCAGTAGAGACTCGACTAGAGCGTGCTCCCCACCCATGTGATGAGATCGCCGGCGACTTTGCTGAAAGCTTTGTTGAAAGCCGCGACGGCGGCAGTCGGATCGGCGCTGCCCGCGGGCACTGCGTCGTGGAACTGCCGTGTGCCGACGATCTTGCCGGCCCCATTGACGATTTTGGCGGCAAAGGCGATCTCGGCCGTCGGCGGCGAACCGGTCGTGAGCGCGAAATTCTGCAAATCGATGACAAGCTGCGACCCCCCGGCCCCGGCTTGATCGGGCGTCATGACCTGTGCCTGCACTCCGGCGCTGTCCAAAGCTTGCACAAGCTTCGCCTGCAACAATTTCGGAATATTGTCGCTCCATTGCGCATCGCCGAAGGGCGCGATCTGTCCGCTGTCCGAGCGCGTCAACATGCGTTGCGTGTCAAGGGCAAGAACTGCCGCCGGTTCCGGCACGCCAAGCTGATTTGCAGGATGGACGTGTGCAAGCGGCGCGCTGCCGATCGCAAGATCGTAAATCGGCTTCGGCTTCTCGGCCGGTCCGCCGCCGGTCATCTTTTCGAGTCCTGTCATGATGGCGTCGATATGGTTCGAATTGCGTGCGAGCGCCGCCGAAAACGTTTTGAGGCTGCCGATCGTGTCCTTGATCGGCTGGGCATTGTCTTCGAGAATTTTATCGATGCGGTTCAGCGTTCCGCGCGCCGTCTGCGTCAGATCCTGCCCGGCGCTGACGTCGGCCTCGAGCACCGGCGGCATGGTCGGGTTAGGCGTGAGAATGGGCGCCTTGGCACTGCCGCCGCGCAGCGAAACAAGCGCCGTCCCCATCAGACCTTGGAAATCGACGCTGACATTCGTGTCGGCATGCACAACCATGCCTTTGACGATGCCGATCGTCGCTACGACCTGGTTGTCGCGATTGAGCCGCAGATCCGTGACTTCGCCGACATGCATCCCGTTGAATTGCACGGCAGCGCCGTTCTGCAACCCTGAGACGGGCCCGGCAAAGCGAATCTGATAGAATTGCCGCTCCCCGAGCGTGCTCGCATTGTTGAGCCAATAGACGAAGACAAAGCCGGCGACAATGGCGGCAAGAGTAAAGAATCCGACGAGAATATAGCGCGCGCTGGTTTCCATTTTCGTCTCAATGTCCTGAAGAAGACGAGTGCTCCGCGCCCCGCGCGCGTTTGCCTCGAAAGTAGGATTTCACCCAAGGATGTTCGCAAGTCAGCATCGCCGACATCGGACCTTCGGCGACGACCTTGCCGTCGGCGAGCGCCGCGATCCGATCGCAGACCGTGTTCAAGCTGTCGAGGTCATGTGTCACCATGAAGACCGTCAGTCCCAGCGTCTGCTGCAGCGTCTTGATCAAGGCGTCGAAATCGCCGGCGGCGATCGGGTCGAGCCCGGACGTCGGCTCGTCGAGAAAGACGATGTCGGGATCGAGCGCCAAAGCGCGCGCGAGGGCGACGCGCTTGGTCATGCCGCCTGAAAGCTCGGCAGGATATTTCTCGGCATCCGCCGCCGTCAGGCCGACCATCTTCAGCTTGGTAATGGCAACCTCCTCACGCAAGCGCGGCGAGACACCGAGATATTCGCGCATCGGAAATTCGACGTTTTGACGAACCGTGAGCGACGAAAACAGCGCGCCCTGCTGAAACAAAATGCCCCAGCGCCGTTCGATGGCGCGCATCGCCTCGGGCGTGGCCAGATCACGGTCGACGCCAAGAATGGTGATGGTGCCGCCGCGTTTCGGGATGAGGCCGATGATGGTTCGCATGAGCACCGTCTTGCCGCCGCCCGAGGCGCCGACAATCCCGATGATCTCACCGCGCCTCACGTCGAGCGACAAATGATTGAGCACCGTCTGCGTACCGAATCCGACGGTCAAGTCCTGCACGCTGATGGCCGGCGTAGAATCGGCCATCGTCACATCCCCATCGAAGCGAAGAAAATTGCGAAGAATCCGTCGAGCAAAATGACCAAGAAGATCGATTTGACGACGGATGTCGTCGTCTGGGCACCGAGCGATTCGGCACTACCTTTGACGGCGAGGCCCTCGATCGCGGCGACGATCCCGATCGCCAGCGCCATGAACGGCGCCTTGTCCATGCCGACTTCGAAATGCGTCACCGAAATCGCATCGCGCAGGCGTGCAATGAAGATCTGCGGACTCATGCCGCCATAAGCCCAGGCGACGAGGCCGCCGCCATAAAGCGCCGCCATCGAACCGAGAAAAGTTAGGATCGGCAGCGCGATGACGAGGGCAAGCACGCGCGGCAAGATCAGCACTTCGGCCGGGTCGAGGCCCATCGTCCGCAGAGCGTCGATCTCCTCGCGCATCTTCATCGAGCCGAGTTCTGCGGTGTAGGAACTGCCCGAGCGGCCGGCGACCATGATCGCAACGAGCAGAACGCCGATCTCGCGCAGCACCAAAATCCCGACGAGATCGACGGCATAGCTCTCGGCCCCGAACTTGCGAAAATGAAAAATGCCCTGCTGCTCGATGATCCCGCCGATCAAAAACGTGATCAGAACGATGATCGGCACGGCGCGCAAGCCGACCCGGTCCAATTGCGCGACCAGCGACGTGAACCGCATCCGCCGCGGATTGACGAGCACGCGCAGGAAGGCGGCGAACACTGCGCCAAACATATTGGCGAAATCGCGCATATAGGCCAAG
>JAJXZN010000055.1 GCA_021780015.1 Pseudomonadota bacterium | reverse complement strand
GGGGGCGAAAAAAACAGCCAGCCCCATCGCCAGAATGAAAAGCGGAACGAGAATTCTTGCGACGCGTGCCGCCACCCGACACTCCGAATATGCAAATCAGCCGGCCGGAGAGGGAGTGTGGGCGCCGCGGATCTGCGGAGCCGGCGCGTTCATCCCTTCGCCTCCGGCAGATTGAGCCGAATATGCAATTCGCGCAATTGTTTCGGCGTAACCGGCGATGGCGCGCTCATAAGCAGGTCTTCGGCCTTCTGGTTCATCGGGAAGACGACCACTTCGCGTAGATTCTCCTCGCCCGCGAGCAGCATGACGATCCGATCGACCCCCGGTGCGATGCCGCCGTGCGGCGGGGCGCCATATTGGAACGCCCGATACATGCCGCCGAACTTCTGCTCCAGCACATCCTCGCCATAGCCGGCGAGTGCGAAGGCCTTGCGCATGACGTCCGGGCGATGATTACGGATGGCGCCGGAGGAGAGCTCGATCCCGTTGCAGACGATGTCGTATTGAAAAGCCTTGATCCCCAGGATCGTGTCGCGATCCGCCGGGTCGAGCGCGATGAAATCGTCGTGCGGAAAATTCGGCATCGAGAAAGGATTGTGCGAGAAGTCGATCTTGCCGTCTTCCTCGTTCCATTCGTACATCGGGAAATCGACGATCCAGCAGAATTCGAAGACATCCGTCTTCGAAAGCCCAAGTTCGCTGCCGATCTTGAGCCGCGCAGCCCCGGCGAGCTTCGCCGCCTTCGCCTCCTGATCGCAGACGAAGAAGACCGCATCGCCCGCCCCGATACCGGCCTTGGCGGCAATCGCTTGCTGCGCCTCGGCCGGCAGGAATTTGGCGATCGGCCCCTTCCCGCTGAGCCCGCCTTCTGCCCGTTCGAAAATCACATAGCCGAGCCCCGGTGCGCCTTCGCCGCGCGCCCAATCGTTGAGCTTGTCGAAGAAGGACCGCGGCTGCGCCCCGGCGCCCGGCGCGGGAATGGCCCGCACGATGCCGCCGGCCTTAATGACGTTCTTGAAGGCGTTGAACGTCACATCCTCGCGCGCAAATTCCGCGGTGACGTCGGCGATGACCAGCGGATTGCGCAAATCCGGCTTGTCCGACCCATATTTCAGCATGGCCTCGGCATAGGGGATCAGCGGAAATTTCGGCGTGACCGGCTTGCCGTGGCCGAATTCCTCGAAGATGCCGCGCAGCACCGGCTCGATCGCGGCGAAGACATCCTCCTGCGTGACGAAACTCATCTCGCAATCGAGCTGATAGAATTCGCCGGGGCTGCGGTCGGCGCGCGCGTCCTCATCGCGGAAACAGGGGGCGATTTGGAAATAGCGGTCGAAGCCGGCGACCATGAGAAGCTGCTTGAATTGCTGCGGCGCCTGCGGCAGCGCGTAGAACTTGCCGGGATGCAGCCGCGACGGCACGAGAAAATCGCGCGCGCCCTCGGGACTCGAGGCGGTAAGGATCGGCGTCTGGAACTCGAAGAAGCCTTGCGCCTTCATCCGTGCCCTGAGGCTGTCGATGATCGCGCCGCGCAGCATGATATTTTTGTGCAGCTTGTCGCGGCGCAGATCGAGGAAACGATATTTGAGGCGCATCTCTTCGGGGTATTGCTGATCGCCGAAGACAGGCAGCGGCAATTCCGCCGCCGGCCCGAGAACCTCGATGGCATTGACATAGACTTCGATGAAACCGGTCGGCATTTCCGGGTTTTCGGTGCCGGCCGGGCGCTTGCGCACGGTGCCGTCGATCCGCACCACCCATTCCGCACGCAGCTTCTCGGCCAGCGGAAAAGCCGGCGAATCCGGGTCAACGACGCATTGGGTGATGCCGTAATGGTCGCGCAGATCGATGAAGAGGACGCCGCCGTGATCGCGGATGCGGTGACACCAGCCGGAAAGCCGGATTTCGGCGCCGGCCTGCGCTTCGCGCAGATCGCCGCAAGTATGGGTGCGGTAACGATGCATGTCCTGTCACATCAAGGCGCGGGTCGGCGCGGTTTTTTATTTATTAAACGCGTTATAGGCGTCGCCGAAACCGCGCAAGCTCATCGGCACAGCCACCTCGTCGCCGGCAGCATCTTGGAACACGATGTTGCCGTCGGTCTGCAGGCTGCTCCAATGTGCGATGGCGGCCGGGTTCAGCTCGCCGCCCGCGATGCAGGCGCCGGGAATGCAGCGCTGCCATTGAAGCTCCAGGCCCCATTTGTCGTCTTTATCCGTACGGATATGCACCGAACTCGGGAAGGAAACATTGGCCGGCAGGCTGACGACGATATTCACGGGGTCGCCTGGATGTCTGCGGCCGATCGAGATGACCGCAATGACCTTATTGCTCGCGGTTTGGACCGTTTCGGCGACGGCACAGAGCGGCTCTGCCCCCTCTTCATGGGCGGGTTGGCAATGCAAGGTCCAGGACCCGAAGGCCTTCGATGTGATGTGCGGCGCGGCCGATTCGTCGGGCGATGGATTGGCCGCTTGCGCCAGGACCGGGGTCAAGAGACCGGCGATTAGAACCAAAGCGGGGAAAAAGGACTTGGTGAACATGAGGACCGGGCGCTCCGACATTTTGGCGGCGCCTTGCATATACGAGAAAGCGGCGCCGAGAAAGCGGCGGATCAAGCGGGCCTAACCCAAGGCTGGAAGCCGGGCCGCCTTTCCAGTATCAAGCCTTGATGAGCCTGATTACCTCGAATCGTGACCTGGCGGAGGCCTGCCGCCGGCTTTCGGACCACCCCTTTATCACCGTCGATACCGAATTTCTTCGCGAGACGACCTTCTGGCCGCAGCTCTGCGTGGTCCAGATTGCTTCTCCGACGGAAGCCATCGCCGTCGACGCACTGGCCGAAGGCCTTGATCTTTCACCCGTTTTTGCCTTGATGGCCAATCCGGAGGTGATCAAGGTCTTCCATGCCGCCCGGCAGGACATCGAAATCATTTGGAATCTGGCCAAGCTCATCCCGGCGCCCCTGTTCGACACCCAAGTCGCCGCCATGGTCTGCGGCTTCGGCGAGCAGATCGCATATGGCGAGCTGGTCCAGGCGGTCTGCAAGGTCGCGCTCGACAAATCTTCCCGCTTCACCGACTGGTCGCGGCGGCCGCTCTCAGAGGCGCAGGTCAATTATGCCATCGCCGACGTCACCTATCTGCGCGACATCTATCTCCATCTGCGCAAAAGGCTCGAATCGAGCGGCCGACTTTCCTGGCTGGACGACGAAATGGCCCAGCTCACGTCTGCGGACGTCTATGAACAACATCCCGAACGGGCCTGGGAGCGGTTTCGCGGCCGGGCGCGGCGGCCGCGCGATCTTGCAG
>JAJXZN010000271.1 GCA_021780015.1 Pseudomonadota bacterium | reverse complement strand
GATATAGAGCGCCCCCGCCCCGGCCGCGAGAAGGCCGAGGCGATAGCCGAAATTATAGGTCGCGGCCATCACGCCCTGGCGTTCGGGCGGCGCAGAATCGATACGCCAGCCGTCGATGACAATATCCTGCGTCGCTGCGGCAAAAGCGGTGAAGGCCGCACGAAGGATGAGCCCGAGGAAGGCGCGCTCGGGGTCGGCAAAGGCAAGCGCGATGAGGCCGACGGCAACACCAATCTGCGCCACAAGCAGCCAAGCCCGGCGGCGGCCGAGGCGCTTTGCAAGATAAGGCAGATCGACTTCGTCGATGACCGGCGCCCAGAGGAATTTCAGCGAATAGCAAAGCCCGACCCAACTCACGAGGCCAATCGACTCGATCGGAACCTTGGCTTCCGCCAGCCGAGCCGCCTGCGTGCCGAGGACAAGCAGAAATGGAAGGCCGGACGAAAAGCCGAGCGCCAGCATCAGCGCAAGAATTGGATCGGTGACGATCTCGCGGAACTTCGGGCGGGCCTTCATGCACCGCACAGTCTAAGGGGACGCGCGCATGCGGCAAAGGGCGCAAGGAACCTTATCCGCGGCTTTAAGTTAAATCATATCGGCCGCGTGCGGCCGGGGCGGATGTGCTGCGCCGGTTGAGCTTCGATGCACTTGCCAATCCTTCCAGCAGGCGGCCGAGCGAGATCGGGGGAGATCGCATGTTTCACGTCGCCGGCTCGGGAGAGCACATCATCCGTTCGTCCGCCAAGACATTCGCTGCCGTCTGCATTCTCGGCCTCGCCATCGCTGTCGCAGCGGCCCCTTCCACGCGCGCGCAGACCGCTGCGCAACAAATGCCCAAGCAGGCGCCCACGCAGCCGGCACCGACGCAGCCAGCCAAGCCGGCCGCCGCCCCGCCGGCGGCTCCGCCCAAGGATGCGACGCCGGCCGAAGTCCTTGACGACAAGGACGTCGAAACCGTGCTCGGCCGCGAGATCTATAGCATCGCCGGCGAAGATATGGGCCGCATTGTCGATGTCCTCGTCGACCACAAAGGCGATGCGCGCGCCGCGATCATTGATTTCGGCGGCTTTCTCGGCGTCGGTACCCGCAAGATCGCGGTCGATTGGCGCGCCATTCAATTCAGCCCAGATCGGGCCATCCTATCCTTGACCCGCGACCAAGTCCGCGTCGCGCCGGAATATAAGGATGGCGAGCCCATCGTCGTTCTCGGCCCGGCATCGCCGGCTGCAGCGAAGCCGCCGCACGCGCAACAGAATGCCAAGCCCGCGGCAACCGCACCGTCGAAATAATCATTATCGGCGCATGTGGATCGCGGCCCTTGCGTTCCGCGGACTTTCGCTGCGTGGCGGGCATGTGGACCCGTGATGCCATTCATGGAGACGAAAACGAACGCGCCGCGGCCGTCGCGCCGAAGTCTTGCCGGTCTCGACTGGTTTATTTTCTTCCTGGCCGACGTGCAGACGGGCTTCGGTCCGTTCGTCTCCGTTTATCTGACGGCGGCGCAATGGACGCAGCAGGACATCGGCTTCGTCCTGTCGGTGACCGGCTTCATCAGCCTCATCGGCCGCAGGCTCGGCGGCGCCATCGTCGATGCCGCGCGCTCGGAGCGCAACGCCGCCGCCATTGCGGTCGTCGGCATCGCTCTCAGTGCCTTGATCCTTGCGGCGTGGCCGGCCTTCGCGCCGGTCCTCATCGCCACCATCCTGAGTTCAAGCGCCAATTGCGTGCTGGCGCCAGCGATCGGCGCCATCAGCCTTGGCCTCGTCGGCCATGCCATGATCGGTCCGCGGCTCGGCCGCAATGCGCGCTTCGCGTCGCTCGGCACCGGCTTTGCTGCGGCAGGCATGGGCGCCTGCGGCTATTTCTTTTCGAGCCGCTCCGTCTTCGTCGTCACGGCCCTCCTGCTCGTCCCGACGCTGATCGCGCTGTCGCAGATCCGTGCCGGGGAAGTCGATCCCGTACGCGCCCATAGCGGCGTCACACCGGTTGACCGTCCGGATGTGGGCCTCTTGCGCCTGGCGCTGAGCCTGCCCCTGCTCGCTTTTGCGGCCTGCAATGCGCTCTTTCAGCTCGCCAATGCTGCCATGTTACCGCTGATGGGCAGCATCATGACCATGCGTTCGGCCAATTGGGCCACGGTGCTCATTGCCGCCTGTATCATCGTGCCGCAATTGGTCGTCGCCGCACTTTCGCCCTGGATCGGGCGGCAGGCGGATCGATGGGGACGACGCCCGCTCCTTCTGCTCGGCTTTGCGGCGCTGCCGGTGCGCTGTCTGCTCTTCGCTTATGTGTCGGATCCGATCCTTGTCGTCTTCGAGCAGATATTGGACGGCATCTCCGCGGCGGTGCTCGGCGTTCTCGTCCCGCTCGTCATCGCCGATATTGCCCGCGACACGGGACGATTCAATCTGGCGCAAGGCGCCGTCGGCACCGCGGTCGGCGTCGGCGCTTCCGTCAGCACGACTTTTGCCGGCTACGTCAGCGATCATTACGGCAGCCAGACCGCTTTTCTCGATCTCGCCGCCGTGGCAACCTTCGGCTTTCTCTTCGTGCTCGTCGCGATGCCGGAAACGCGGCCGCGCTAAAGCATCGGTGCGTCGATGATCACGGCGCGACGAGACGCGGCCGCGGCGTCGCCGTCTTCATCAGCTCGCCGTAGACGTCGAGGTAGGCGCGCGCCATGCGGCGCGACGTGAATCGCTCCTCGAAGCGCTTGCGGATCAAAGGCCGCGATAATTGCGGCAAGCGGCGCACGGCGCCGACGGCGCTGGTTTCGTCCTCGACGATGAAGCCGGTGACACCGTCCTCGATCACTTCCGGCACCGAGCCGCGATTGAACGCAATGACCGGCGTGCCGCAGGCCATGGCTTCAATCATCACGATACCGAAAGGCTCCGGCCAATCGATCGGTACGATCAGCGCCAGCGCGCCGCTGAGAAAGGCCGGCTTCTCGGCGTCGCCGATCTCGCCGATGAATTCGACATTGCCGCTGGCCTCGATCAACGGCCGGATTTTTTCTTCAAAATAATCGCGATCGGCGGGATCGATCTTGGCGGCGATCTTCAGCTTGATGCCGCAACGCGCGGCGATCTCGATGGCGCGATCGACGCGCTTTTCGGGCGATATGCGGCCAAGGAAGGCGAGATAATTCTGCTCGGCGGGCACCGGCGCCAGCAAAGTTTCCGGCATCCCGTGATGAATGGTGCGCACCCACCGAGCATAGGGCACGGGGCGGCGCTGGGAATTCGAAATGGAGACGAGCGGCAGCGACGAGAACGTTCTGAAGACCGGCTGCAACTCCGGCAGGTCGA
>JAJXZN010000292.1 GCA_021780015.1 Pseudomonadota bacterium | reverse complement strand
CGAGCAGATGATGAAGGATGGCGAGCGTGAGATCGAGCATTGCGAAGAGCCGCGCGAGGAGGGGGGATTGTAATGCGACGCAGCCGCGAGGCAAGCTAGAGTATCCGTGTTGATCAAGCGGTTTTTCGCGTCAATCCCGCTCCAACTTATGAGACGCGATCACGTTCATGCATTGAGGTCGGCTCGGCCTCAATCCAGCGTGAACTAAGCCGGCTGATGTCGGGTGCCGAGCCATTGCCGCCGCGACAGATACGCAAAAGCCCGCCGCGCGCGATACCGGCGCGAATGCCTGCGTTTTGATGCAATCGCGAAAGAGCCGGTTAGGGAAATATTGGAATTCAAAGATGGCGACGGCGGTCCTTTGATCCAGCTCAACCTCCCCTTTGGCGGATGCCCTACTTTCAACCGCTGGAGGATGCGGAAAAGCGTGCGCGGTTTTCGCGTCAATCCCGCCGAACTCAATAGAATTGATCGTGCCGAGCGGCGATAGCGCGCAGACGGAGATCAAGATGGGATCGATCGCCAACCCAAAGTCCAAGCTTGTCCGCGGCGGTATGGCAATTCTGCTGATCGCAACGCTGGCCCTCGGCGCGGATGCGGCGCGCGCCTGCACCAGCTTCATCCTTCGCACGCGAACCGGAGGCGTCGTTTACGGCCGGACGATGGAATTCGGTTTCCCGCTCAAATCCGCCGTCATTCTCATTCCGCGCCATATCGCGCTGCACGCGACCGGTCCCGGCGATAAGCCAGGCGCTCTGAAATGGACGGCCAAATATGCCACCCTCGGCCTCAATGCTTTGAACATGCCGGCGATCATCGATGGCATGAACGAGAAAGGGCTTGTCGGCGGCGCGCTCTACTTCCCAGATTATGCGGGTTACGCCGACCCGGCCAAGACCGATCCCGCCAGGGCGCTTGCCCCGTGGGACGTCCTGACTTGGGCGCTGACCAATTTCGCCACCGTCGCCGAGGTCAAGGCGGCCTTGCCGCGGATCGCCGTCGTCGGCCTCAAGGAAGCCCATCTCGGCCTTGTCCCGCCGCTGCATTATGTTTTGCACGACGCCTCGGGTGCCTCGCTGGTGGTCGAACCCATCGGGGGGGTGCTGAAGGTCTACGACAATCCGTTCGGCGTCATGACCAACGCGCCGCCTTTCGACTGGCAAGTGACGAATCTGAAAAACTACGTCAAAATCTCGGCGATCAATGCACCGCCCCTCCATATCGCCGGGCAGACCCTCACACCGATCGGCCAAGGGTCCGGGCTGTTAGGAATCCCCGGCGATCCGACCCCGCCCTCCCGTTTCGTCCGGGTGTTGGCCTATGCGGCCTTGGCCGAGCCACAGGCCGACGGCATCGCCAGCGTGCGCGCGGCCGAACATATCCTCAACAATTTCGACATTCCAAGGGGCTGGGTGCGGCCCCGCGCGGGAGACGCCACCCAATGGGAGTTCACCCAATGGTCGACGATCGCCGATCTCACCAACCGGGTCTTCTACGTCAAAACCTATGACGATCAGGTCTTGCGCCGCATCGATCTCAAGAGTCTCAACCTCGACGCCCCGAACCTACTCTCGGCGCCGCTCGTGCCGCGGCCTGAAGCGCCGGCTCTCGTGCTCAAACCCTGACAGGTAACACGCCGAAAGCATCGCGCATAATAGCGACAAGGCGTTGCGTTAAGATGATTTTTACATCCTGGAGCGGGAAGGACCAGCGGTTTTTTGCAAAATCCCGCTCTACACTTTTAGAATCGATCACGTCGATTCGATCCGAAATCATCGTGATCTAAGCCGCAGCTTCGTTCGCATTCTCCAGCACATCTTTGACGCTGGCGCGGATGAGTTTCGACAGCGCCGCAAGCGCGGCGCGGCGCGGATGGCTTGGCCGGAAGATGAGCCGCACACGGCGGCGCGCCTTCGTACCGCTCAAATGCCGCGCCACGAGGCCGCCGGGCAGGGGCTGTTCCTGCTTGAGCGCCAGGGCTGGAATCAGCGTCATGCCATAGCCGGCGGCCGCCATGTGCAGCAGCGTTTTGAGGCTGGTCGCGCGCATGTCGGCGATCGCCTCGCCGGCATTCTTCGGCGGCCCGCACAGTTCGAGCGCCTGGTCGCGCAGGCAATGGCCGTCGGTCAAAAGCAGCAGCGATTGTGCGTCGATGTCGGCGATGGTGATCCGGTTTCGTGCAGCGAGCGCATTGGCTTGTCCGAGCACGAGCCAGAAATCCTCATCGAACAAAGTCTCGGCTTTGAGCGCCGGTGTCTCGGGGTCGGAGGCGATGATCGCCGCATCGAGCTTGCCGGCGGTCACGAGTTCGATCAGGCGCACGGTCAAATCTTCGACGAGAACGAGCCGCAGCGACCGCAGCGCGCTCTGGGCGGCCGGCAGTGCGTAGGGCATGAGATAGGGCCCGAGCGTCGGGATGACGCCCAGATGCAACGGCCCGGCCAGCGGATCGCGCGCCGATTCTGCGACAGAGACGATGTCTTCGGCGGCGGCCAAGGCGCGGCGGGCATGGGCGAGAATTTGTTCGCCCGGTGCAGTCGGCCGCACCGTATGGCCGACACGCTCGAAGATGGCGAGGCCGAGTTCTTCCTCAAGCTTGCGGATCTGGCCGGAGAGCGTCGGCTGGCTGACGTTGCACGCGTCGGCCGCGCGGCCGAAATGACCGAAATCGGCAACGGCAACGATGTAGCGGAGATCGCGAAGGTTCATGAGCCAGGATGAAGTTTGAAACTATTTTGACGGCCATTGGCGCTGCCTATGAAATTAAACGGAACTATCGATTGGATCAATCTCCTCGGCTGACCTAGCTTGACCCCGCACCAGATAAAAGCATGCGGAGGGAGCGATGGACGCAAAGACGGATGACGGCGCGGGCAAATGCCCGTTTTCGGGAGGCCATGGCCATACCAACCGCGATTGGTGGCCGGACCATCTCGACATTCAGGTGCTGCATCGGAACTCGTCCTTGTCCGATCCGATGGGCGAAGCCTTCGACTATGCCGAGGCGTTCAAGAGTCTCGACCTCAATGCGGTGATCAAGGATTTGCATGCGTTGATGACGGATTCGCAGGACTGGTGGCCGGCAGACTTCGGCCATTATGGCGGCTTGTTCATCCGCATGGCTTGGCACAGTGCCGGCACCTATCGGATCACCGACGGCCGCGGCGGCGCCGGCGGCGGCCAGCAGCGTTTCGCGCCGCTGAACTCTTGGCCGGATAATGCCAACCTCGACAAGGCGCGCCGCCTGTTGTGGCCGATCAAGCAGAAATACGGCCGCAAAATCTCCTGGGCCGACCTCTTTGTCCTGACCGGCAATGTC
>JAJXZN010000168.1 GCA_021780015.1 Pseudomonadota bacterium | reverse complement strand
GCGCGAGAACCGCAGCATTCCGCCGCTCGATTATGCCCGCGTGCGGGCCTTGAAGCGCGACTATCCGGATGTGCCGATCGTGCTCAATGGCGGTCTTGTCGATATCGCCCAGATGCAGGCCGAGCTGGCGGATGTCGATGGGGTGATGATCGGACGCGCCGCCTATCAGGATCCGGCCTTGCTGCTTGCGGTCGATCCGGCGTTCTTCGGCGAGGCGGCCCCCGCGGCGAGCCGGCACGAAGCGCTAGAAGCCTTCATTCCCTATGTCGAAGCGCGGCTTGCCGAAGGCACGCCGCTCTCGGCCATGACGCGTCACCTGTTGGGGCTCTTCAACGGCCTGCCAGGGGCCCGCGCCTTTCGCCGTCATCTTGCCACGCAAGCCGTGAAACCCGGGGCAGGGAGCGCCGTTTTGCGTGACGCGATGCGCTTCGTCTCGGAGCACGCATTGGCAGAGGCGGCGGAATGAACGATCGGACTATGCGTATCGTGGCGAGCAAGGGTCGTCTTCGCCGCGGCGCTTGCGGTGCTCGCGGCGCTTTATTTTTGGACGAAGGTCTCGCGCGTGTTTTTGTTCTGGGCCGCTTTCATTCTGACGCGGCCGCGTGGCGCCCTTTTTCGCATCCCGCTCTAGACCGGTCGCGGCGACGGCTCCCGCAGAATTATCCTTCGACCAACAGAAGTACATAGGACGCAAACAGCAGCAGGTGGACGATGCCCTGCAAAATGTTGGTGCGTCCGCTGGCGAAGGTCACAACGCTCACCGCGAGTGTCAGCAGCAGCATGACGAAATCGGTGTGCTCCAGCCCGAGGTCGATGCCGCGGCCGGTGATGTGGCTCACGACGATCATGGCCGGCACGGTCAGGCCGATGGTCGCCAGCACCGAGCCGAGAAAAATATTCATCGATCGTTGCAGGTGATTGCGCAGTGCCGCCTTGGCGGCGCCGAGCGCCTCGGGCGTTGCGACAAGCAGCGCGATGACGAGGCCGCCCAAGGCGTCGGGAAACTGCAGCGTCTCGACGACATAATCGATCGGATGCGCGAGCTTTTCGGCGAGCGACACGACCGGGATCATATAGGCGAGAAGCAGCAGCGCGTGCGGCAGGATGGGTCCGTGCGCTCTGGCGGCGTGCTCGGCCGGTTCGTCGGCGAGCGTGAAGAAGCCGCGGTGGCGCCCGGTCTGGATCGTCAGGAACGCGCCGTAGAGACCGGCCGACATGAGCATCAGGAAAATCTCCTGGTGCCGCGACAGTGTTGGCCCCGGTGTCGTCTGAGTGAAATCGGGCATGATCAGGCTGAAGACGGCAAGCGGGATGATCACGCCGAGAAAGGCATTGGCGCCTTGCAGATTGTAATGCTGCTCGCGGTGGCGCAGGCCGCCGATCAGCAGCGACAGGCCGACCATGCCGTTGAGGATGATCATCACGACGGCGAACAATGTGTCGCGCACCAGCGTCGGATTGTTGGCGCCGTGCAGCATCACGGCCGAAATGCTCATCACCTCGATCGCGGTGACCGAGAGCGTCAGGATCAGCGTGCCGTAGGGCTCGCCCAGCCGCTCGGCAAGCACGTCGGCGTGCCGCACGACGGCCAATGCCGAGCCCAGAATGGCGACGAACAGCCAGAGAAAGATGAAGCCGAGCCAGAGCGGGTTCGACAGTCCGCCGAAAAGCACGGGACCCCAGCGCCAGAAGGCCGCCACCGTCCCGACGCTGATAAGCAGAAACCATTCGCTGCGGAGCGCCTTGAGCAAAATCACGAAAGGGCCGGTCTCGATTCGGTGCGATAAGACGGTTCAAATTAGCAAGTGGGCGAGACCGACGACAAGTCGAGGCGCGTCACGTCCCTCCCACCGCCTCCCTCAACCTTTCGATCGTCGCCTGCATTTCGTGTCCGTCGAGGCTGGCGAAGCCGAGCCGCGCGGCGGGCTTCGGCTTGCCGTTGATGGCGCATTGGGTGCTCGTCAAAAACATTTGCCCGCCTTGCGGCCAGCGCTGTTCCAAGCGGGCGATATCGAAATCGTCAGTGAAGCGCAGCCAGAAGGCGAGGCCGCCGGTCGGCACGTCGAATATCGCGAGATCGCCGAGCTCGTCCTGCAGCGCATCGGCGAAAGCCGTGCGGCGCTTGTCGAAGACGGCGTGGACACGCTTGATGTGGCGGCGCAATTGCCCGGACTCGATGAGTTCGACGATGGCCAGCTCAGTGATCGGATCGCCTTGCCGGTCGATGGCGCCGATCCAATTGCCGAATTCCTGGATGAGCCGCGAGGGTCCGGCGACATAGCCGACACGCAGGCTCGGCGAGAGCACTTTGGAAAACGAGCCGACATAGATGATCTGGCCGGCGTGGTCGTTGCTCGCCAGCGGAAACATCGGCTGGTGGTCGAACTGGAATTCGTGATCGTAATCGTCCTCGATGACGATGAAGCCGAATTGCGCGGCGAGCGCCCGCAGCCGCAGCCGCGCGCTCGGGCGCAGCACGACGGTCGTCGGGAATTGATGGCCGGGCGTGAGATAAAGCGCCCGCACGCGGGTGCGGCGGCAGATCGCTTCGAGATGGTTGAGGTCGATGCCTTCGGGGCCGAGCTTGGCCGCCTGCACTTTTGCGCCGGCAAGCGTGAAGGCCTGCACGGCCGGCGGATAGGTGAGTTCCTCAAAGATCACGGTATCGTCTTTGGCGACGATAGTATGGGCGATGACGTAAAGCGCCATCTGGCTGCCGCGGGTGACGCAGATATTGTCCGGCGTCGTGTTGAGGCCGCGAGTCATGTTGAGCATTTTCGAGATCGATTGGCGCAAGGCCTCGGTGCCGCGCGGATCGCCGTAGCCGAGAAGCCGCTGGCGCGAGGCGGCGCGCGCCGCGCCCGCATAGGCCTGGGCGATCGCCGTCGTCGGAATGAGCCGCTGGTCCGGCACGCCGTCGTCGAAGCCGGCCTTGCCTTGGCGCGGCCAGAGCAGGGGCGGTTTCACCACATGGCCGCGCGGCTCGGCGAAGCTCTGCGCCGGCTCCGGCTCGGCCTTTTTCGGCGCGCCGTCGCGAATGTTGCGAGCGATGAACGTGCCGCGGCGCTGATCCGTCGTCACCCAGCCTTGCGCGGCCAGTTCGTCATAGGCCTGGACGACGGTCTTGCGGTTGACTTCGAGATCTTTGGCGAGATCGCGCGTGCCGGGCAGGCTGTCGCCGGCGGTCAGCCGGCCGCGCTGGATTTCCTCGATGATCGCTTGCGCGATGCGGACGCTGAGACTGCCCGGGCCTTCGGCGCGGACGATGAGGTTGGGATTCCACGGACGCAGCATTCTGGCCCCTGAGGTTGCAGCTTTCG
>JAJXZN010000119.1 GCA_021780015.1 Pseudomonadota bacterium | reverse complement strand
GCCGGTGGGCCAGCGCCGGGGCGCGCGGCAGGCCGAAACGCAATGCCGAAAAGCCCGCTTCGAGCGACGCACCGCCTTTCGGCCCGCGATGCACGGCAATGCCTGCCGGCTTGTCGAGCACAAGTATAAGGCCGTCGCGATAAAGGATCCGCGCCTGCAAATCGTCGGGTGTCGTTGCGTTCATGCCGGTTCTCGGGGGCGGAACATATAGCAAGTTTTGGCGTTATCGAGCGCGCGCAAATGTTGTGCGCTGGATTTTCATGTCAGTGAGGTTGCTTATGCCGCGTGAGCTACGTTCACAGGCCGAGCTGCGAGAAATTTGCCTGCGCGCTTTGCGCCGGAAAGCCGGCTTCGAAAAGATCGACGACATCCTTATTCAGCCGCGCGACGCGTCCTGCGGCGGCACGAATTGGATGCTGGCAGGTTTCCGCCCGCGTGTCGACAATACGGCGCTCCGCGGCGCGCGGGATGTTATCGATCATCTGCGTCGATCCTATCAATTGCGCGATTCCGGAGCGGGGGACGCACAGACCAAGCAAAATTAGTCGCGATTTGCGATCCTTCCCTTTTCGGCCTATGCGTTGCTGAGAGCCGCCTTGGCGGCGTTGAAGGGTCAGCACAGTGACGCATTCCCATATATTGGGGACGGGGTCTTATGCGCCGTCGCGCATCCTCACCAATCACGATCTTGAAAGAATCGTTCATACATCCGATGCCTGGATCACCGAGCGGACCGGCATCAAGGAGCGCCGAATCGCCGCCGACGGCGAAGTGACGTCCGATATGGCGGTTGCTGCCGCGCGCAAGGCGCTGGAAATGGCCGGGACCGATCCGATCGATCTCGATATGATCATCGTCGGCACGATTTCGCCCGATATGCCGATGCCCTCCTGCGCCGTCTTCGTACAGGCCAAGCTCGGCGCCTCGCGCGCCTTCGCCTTCGATCTGTCGGCCGCCTGTGCCGGCTCGCTTTATGGCATGGCGATCGCGGATCAGTTCATTCGCAGCGGCCGGGCGCGACGCGTGCTTGTCATCGGCGCGGAGCTTCTGAGCCGCCTGCTCGATTGGCAGGACCGGAGCAGTTGCGTGCTGTTCGGCGACGCGGCGGGCGCGGTCGTCATGGGGCCGACGCCCGATCTGGCGCGCGGCCTGATCTCGACGCATCTTCATTCCGATGGCGCGGCCGCAGGCATTCTCGCCATCCCCGGCGGCGGCAGCAAATATCCGCAATCCGAGGAAGTTTTGGCCAAGCGGTTGAACAAGATTTCGATGAACGGCCGCGAAGTCTATAAATATGCCATCCGCGTCCTGCCCGAGGCGATCCTCGAAGCTCTGGCCGCGAACGGGCTCAAGCCCGGCGCGATCGATCATGTCGTTTCGCACCAGGCCAATGTGCGGATCGTCGAATCGGTCGTCGATCGGCTCGGCATTCCGCGCGAAAAATGCTGGCTGAATATCGATCGATACGGCAACACATCGAGCGCCTCGCTGCCGATTTCTCTCGATGAAGCGAATCGCGCCGGGCGTTTGCGGCCCGGCGATCTCATCGCCATGATGGCGATCGGCGCCGGGATGGCCTGGGGCAGCGCGCTGGTCCGCTGGTAAGACCGGCAAATATCTGAAAAATCAGGCTGTTTTCCCTTGTCGGGGAAGCGGCTGCAAGATGGGTTCCTTCTCCCGGGCGGGGCTGTTAACCTGAACTGCCGATTGCGCCTGTGCGCCTCGCCGAATCCGGCTCAGGACAACCGCAAAACGGGAAAAGCCTTTGCCTTCTGGTCGCCCGCGTCAGGATGGCTCGCGCCGTCCGCTGCTCCAGCCAAAACCAATGATCGTCGGGTTTGGCCTATTGCTCGTCGCGTTGGCGACGCTGAGTGCGGCTTTGTCGGTGCGCGAATTTCGCCTGCGCGACGTCTCCGATGCCCGTCGCGAACTCATGGCGCTCGATCTCCTGCTGTCGCAGGAAACGCAGCGCACGATGCAGAGCGTCGATCTCGTCCTGTCGAGCCTGCAAGACGATCTGACGCTGGGCGGCATCACGAAACCGCAGGACATCGTCCGCAAACGCGCCAGCGTCGAAATGTATCTGCTGCTGAAATCGCGCGTCGTCGGCATCCCGCAAATTCACGAGGTGAGTCTGATCGGCCAGGACGGAAAGCTTATTTGCACGACGCGGACCTATCCCGCGCCGAACCAGGATTTTTCCGATCGCGATTATTTCGTCATCTTGCGTGACACGCCGATCAGCGGCTCCTATCTCAGCCAGCCGCTCTACAATGCCGACACGAAAAGCTGGTCGATCTATCTCGCCCGCCGGGTCGATGACGCCTCGGGCCATTTCATCGGCGTCGTCGCGGCGGCCATCGATCTCGCCTATTTCGAGAAGCTCTACAAGACTTTGCAAATCGGCGACTATGGCGCTGTCAGCCTGTGGCGCAGCGACGGCACCTTGCTTGCGCGTTATCCGGGTCCCGGCAATGTCGGACAGATTTACCGGATCAAGTCGTTTGACGGCATTCTACAGCCCGGCACGCCGGTGACTTACGATGCCCAAAAGGCGATCGACGGACCGGAGCGGATCGTCGCGACGATGGCCGTCGACGAATTCCCGCTCGTCGTCAATATTTCGCGGTTGAAGGATCACGTCCTCGCGGAATGGCGGCAGGCCCGGTTTCTCATCACGCTCGGCACCATACTGTTTGCCGTTTCCTTGGCCTGCGTGCTCTGGCTGCTCATCCGGCATTTCAATACCTACGATGCACTGATGGCCGCCGACCGGGAGCGCAGCAAGGCGATCGCCGAGCGTGAGCGGGCCGAGGCGCAATTGCGTCAAGCCCAGAAGCTCGAATCGATCGGCCAACTGACCGGCGGCATCGCGCATGACTTCAACAATCTGCTGACGGCCGTGCTCGGCAATCTGGAGATGCTGAAGCGCCACACCGAAAAAGGCGAGGCGCGCCTGCATCGCTGGGCGACGAATGCCTTCGACGCGGCGCGGCGCGGCGCAGTGCTGACGCAAAGGCTGCTTGTCTTCTCGCGCCGCCAACCGCTCGAGCCGCGCGGTGCGAAAATCGAGACTGTCCTTGGCTCGATGTCCGATCTGCTGCGCCGCACGCTCGGCGAGAACATCGAGATTATCACGTCGATCGCGCCGGGGCTTTGGCCCGCATTCGCCGATCTCAACCAGCTCGACAACGCGATCCTCAACATCGCGATCAATGCCCGCGATGCGATGGAAGGGCGGGGCCGGTTGACGATTGCCGCCAGCAATTGCCAGTTCGTCGAAGCGCAGGTGGAAGATCCGGAGATTGCGCCCGGCGATTATGTGCTGCTGTCGATTGCCGACA
>JAJXZN010000197.1 GCA_021780015.1 Pseudomonadota bacterium | reverse complement strand
CAATGGGCGTGATGACGATCGTCACGTTTTGGCGCGCCCATTTGCCAGCATTGTCGACCAGATTGCCGATCATTTCCTCAAGGTCCTGCCGCTCGCCGCGAAAGCGGATGTTATCGGGGACCTGCGCCGAAAACGTGATTCCCCGGTCGCGATAGATCTTCTCGAACGTCCGCACCAGGCCGGCCGTCACCGGCGCGACCTCGGCCATATTGCCGATGGCGCCGACCCGCACCGCGGCGCGGGCACGGTCGAGATAATAGGTCACCTGATCGCGCATGATCGCCGCCTGTTCGCGGACTTTGAACGACAGCGGGGTCTTTTCGGTTGCCGCCTCGTTGATGATGACGCTGAGCGGCGTCTTCAAGGCATGCGCCAGATTGCCGACCTGGGTGCGGGCGCGTTCGACGACTTCACGGTTGGCATCGAGCAGCAAATTGACCTCGGCCGCGAGCGGCGCAATGTCTTGGGGAAACTCTCCGCCGACCCTTTCGCCCTGCCCTTGCCGGATGGCGGCGACGCCCTCCTGCAGACGGCGCAAGGGTTCGAGACCATAGCGCATCTGCAACGCCGCCGAGCCGACGAGCGCCGCAGCGAGCAGCGTGAAGGTCACGATCAAGGCCAGCTCGAAGCCGGCAACTTCCGATTCCATCGGCGCCGTCGTCGCCGCGACCTGGACGAGATAGATGCCTTCGTCGCCGGTATCGATCGTGCGCTCGACCATGCGCAGCAGCTTGTCGTCTGGACCTTTGATATAGCCGCTGCGCGCCCCGCCCACCCCGGCAGGCACGCCGTTGGCAGGAAGCTGGGCGAGCCGGGCGGCAAAAAGCGAACGCGAGCTTTGGATGTTGGATCCGGTGCTGTCGAGCCGGGTGATCTGCCAATACCAGCCCGAGAGCGGAATCTCGAATTGCGGTTCGCCGAGTTCGAACGGTTGCGAGCGGTTTTCTTCGCTCGGCGCGGCGATGTCGGCGACGAGGGCACG
This sequence comes from Pseudomonadota bacterium, assembly GCA_021780015.1. Taxonomy (GTDB): domain Bacteria; phylum Pseudomonadota; class Alphaproteobacteria; order Rhizobiales; family Beijerinckiaceae; genus Methylovirgula. The sequence continues at coordinate 2,368 of JAJXZN010000197.1, read as the reverse complement.
CAGATAGAAGCCGAGGCGCTCATCGAAGCGCGTCTCCGCCGACTTGCGGTAGATGGCGGAGAGACCAATGCCGGCGATCAACAGAATGATCGAACTCAAGACCGCCGCCGAAACGAAGAGCCGCGCGGCGATCGACCAATGTCGCGGATTGGAGCTGAAGCGCATCAGGAGGTTTTGGCCGCGTCCGGCTTGCCATTCCTGGCGGCGCGCTGGTCGGCATCCGGTTCGGCAACGACATAGCCGAGGCCGCGCATGGTCTGGATGATGTCGATGCCGAGCTTCTTGCGCAACCGGCCGACGAAGACTTCGATCGTGTTCGAATCGCGGTCGAAGTCCTGATCGTAGAGATGCTCGACGAGTTCGCTGCGCGACACCACCCGGCCGGCATGATGCATCAGATAAGAAAGCAGCCGGTATTCGTGCGAGGTGAGCTTGATCTGATTGCCGTCGACGAGAACGCGGCCGGAACGTGTGTCGAGCCGCACCGGCCCGCACATCAATTCGCTTGAGGCATGGCCCGTGGCGCGCCGCAGCAGGGCCCGGATGCGCGCCAAGATTTCCTCGATGTGAAAGGGCTTGGCCACATAATCGTCGGCGCCGACATCGAAGCCCTGCACTTTGTCGCTCCAGCGGTCGCGCGCAGTGAGGATCAAGACCGGCATGGCCCGCCCGGCGGCGCGCCATTCCTTCAGCACCGCAATGCCGTCTTTCTTCGGCAGGCCGAGATCGAGGACGACGGCATCGTAGGATTCGGTATCGCCGAGGAACCAGCCCTCCTCGCCGTCATAGGCGCGGTCGACGGCATAGCCCGCCTGCGCCAGCGCCGTCGCGATCTGGCGGTTAAGATCTCTATCATCCTCGACGACCAGCAGCCGCAAAGCCTTCTCCTCGCGCGGAATTGATCACGGTCATGGGGCGCGCTTATTTCACGTTCTTGGCGCTCAACACCTGACCCGTCAGCGCATTGGCAAACACATGGACCACTCGCCCGTTGACGCGCAAGAGGTTAATTTCATAGACATATTGCTCTTTGTGACGGCACAGCCGGACGCCCAGCGGGTCGGCATCATAGCGGCTCGCCGCATTGACCAGCAGCCGGAACGGATCGACGAGCTTGTGCGCGGCGATTTTCTCGCGCGTCTGCGCCGCCGAATAGCATTCATGCTCGGCTGGCGACGTCCGTGCCCCGGCCGGGTGAAGGGCAGCGCCAAACCGAGCGCTGCCGGGACGGCCGCCCGGATGGCCGCCGGCGGCTTGATGCACGGCTCCCGCGGCCACCGCCTGGACGCTGGCAAGCAAAAGGACAGCGAGTGCAAGGCCGGCATGCCGCATCGGGTCGAGACTCGCTTCATCGCGGTGAATGCGCGGTGAACATCGGGGCGGATGCGCGAACCTATACAGGCGGCCTTTGACTTTGCAAGCCTGCCCGCACCCCCTCCAGCGGCCGATGGTGCCCGGGCGCATCCAGCCTTCGCAGTTCATCAATTGGCGCAACGATTCGTTCACGCGAATAGAGGGTTTTGCGTAACCATTGCGCAACGTCCGTCAGCTACCCTGCCGTGAAGACAATTATCCTTGAATGATTTCGACTGACCCGGGTTATGTTCCATCGTTCCGTTCAGGCTCCCGTCCGGCGCCTTCCTTGGCTGAAATCGCCACGGAAATCGCCGGGCTCATTCGCGCGCGATAACCGCGCCTCGACGGCCGTCGAGTTCGCGATGATCGCTTTGCCTCTGCTCGCGCTCATCCTCGGGGCGCTGCAAGCGGCCATCGTGCTCATGGCCCAGCAGGAGTTGGAACATGCCGCCGACGAGGCCGGCCGCCTGGTCATGACCGGGCAAGTGTCGAGCACATCCGGCGCGACCGGCTATATGACCCAGGCCCAATTCACCAACAAGGTCTGCAGCTATCTCGTCGCGCTGTTCAATTGCTCGAAGCTGATGATCAACATGCAGACGGCCAGTTCATTCAGCGCGACGAATACATCGGCCCCGAGCTATACGACGCTCCAGCAGAACCAATGGAGCTATATGACGGGAAGTCATGGCCAAGCGCCTGACGTTGTCATCCTCCAGGTCATGTATGAATGGCCGATCTTCAGCAATCTGTTCGGCTTCAATCTCGCCAGCCTGCCGAACGGCACCCGTCTTCTGATGGCAACGTCGGTCTTTAAAAACGAGCCCTCCGGATCATGACCCGTTCGCTTCGCTCCGACAGATTGATGCACTTCGCTTCGCAGGATAAAGGCATTGCCGCCGTCGAATTTGCGTTGACGCTGCCGATCATGCTGGCCCTTTTCGTCGGCGTGACCCAGGTCGGCGAGGCGGTATCAATCAGCCATAAGGTGACGGTGACCGCGCGCACGATC
>JAJXZN010000166.1 GCA_021780015.1 Pseudomonadota bacterium | reverse complement strand
CGCCCCGGCGCCCGCGATCGCCGGCAACGGAACCGATCACCAGAAGTGTGCCACGGCGCTGCTTTTCGAGCACCGCAGCGGCGGCGAGGCTCCAGGCCGCGGCGCTGGAGAAATTGGTTGCGATCACTTTGGCGGCCGCGGCAGGATTGCGCTCGAGCTCGCCCTGGTCGCCGGAGATGCCATAGGCAAGAAGCAGAAGATCGAGGCCGCCGAGACGGTCGACCATCTTGCCGAGTTCGGCGCCGGCGTCGGCGGTGACAAAATCGAGTGGCCAGTCGATCGCTTCGCTCGCGCCGCGGGCTTTAAGATCGGCGGCGATCTTGTTCAACCGCGCCTCATTACGGCCGGCGAGAATGATGCGCGCGCCGTTCGCGGCCCAGAGGCGCGCGGCGGCTTCAGCAATCGCCGAAGTCGCGCCGAGGATCACGATCCGCTGCGGCGCTTTGGGGGCGACGACTTCCTGCGACGGGCCGCTCATGCCGCCACTCTTCGCCAGAAATCGGAACTCATCAAGGGGTCCCTTTGCAAATCGTGCCAGCGCGGAAACGAGCGGCGGAACATGCTGTGCGTCATGCGGCCGTCCTTAGCCGGGTAAAGGGCGCCGCCGGCGTCGGCGACAATGGCATCGAGCCGCGCGAGGAGGGCGCGCGTTTTTTCGCCGTGATTGGGAAAATCGAGGGCCAGAGTCGTCCCGGCCCGCGCAAAGGACAAAAGTCCCGGCGCGGGAAGGTCGCCAAATGTCTTGAGCATTGCGAGGAATGAAACTTGCCGATCTGCGGCGATGGTAGCAAACAGGTCGCGGATCGCGTCGCGCTGCGCGGCGGGCGGGATCACGCATTGATATTGCAGGAGACCGTTGCGGCCATAGAGCCGGTTCCAATCGCCGAGAGCATCGAGCGGGTAGAAGAATTTCCGATAGTGCTGCAGCTTCGTCCCGGCGCCGGCCAGGAGCCGGTAATAAAGCGTATTGAACGCGCCGATACCCGGCGGGCTGAGCAAGAAATCAGGCGCATCGAACGGAACCCGCGGCCAGCTTTGATCGCGGTGGGCATCGAAAAAACCATAGGGCGTCCAATTCGCACGCCGAAAGATGCCCCGCCCGAGGCCCTCGCCATGCGCGAAACAATCGACCCAGGCGATGGTGAATTCGAATGTCTCCGCGCTCGCCTCTGCGAGATCCCAAAAAGCATCCAGAGTTTCGAAGGGCAGTGTCTCGACTTCGAGATAGGCGCTGTCGATCTTGGCGAGCGAGATTTCCGCCCATTCGATGATGCCGGTGAGGCCAAGGCCGCCGATCGTCGAGGCAAACAGGGCAGGGTCGGAATCGGGCGTCAACGTCGAGCGGCCGCGGTCGCTGCGCACAAGACCGAGCGCGCGCACGTGCCGGCCAAAACTCCCGGCGGCGTGATGGTTCTTGCCGTGGATGTCATTGGCGATCGCGCCGCCGAGCGTGACGAACCGCGTCCCCGGGGTCACCGGCAGAAACCAGCCATGCGGGACGATTAATTGCAGGATCTCGGAAAAGCTGGCGCCGGCCTCGGCACGCAGAATGCCGTTCAGCGGATCGAAGGCGATGATCCGGTCAAGCCGCGACATATCGATCAGATCACCGGTCTCGTTGAGGCAAGAATCGCCGTAAGAGCGGCGGAGCCCCACGGCGAGCAAGCTCGAGCCTCTCGCGGCATCGATCAACGGGGTGAGCTGATCGGCGAAGCGCGGCGTCGCCACGCGCTGCGGCTCGCGTGCGACGCGTCCCCAGGAAAAAATATCATCGCGGCTGACGAAAGCTTCGCTCATCTGCGGACTTTCCCGGTCAGCCCGTGCCGGAAACCGGACCCGCGCGCGGCGGGGCGATCTTCGTGCACAAGCCGGATGATCATCGTTCACTTTGCCGCAACGGCACAAGGCCCAAACCCGATTGGGCAGAAGAAAAGACGGCTCTCGCCAGCATGCAAACGGCCGCCGTTTCGCACTTGAAAACGACGGGACGATGAAAAGATGTCGGATCGATGTTTACTTCCGCGAGAACGGCCGCAATGCCTCGCGCGCCAGTTCGTCGGCGCGCTCGTTCATCGGGTGACCGGCGTGGCCCTTGAGCCAATGCCAGCGAATGTCGTGCGGTGCGGCGGCTCGTTCGAGTTCCTGCCAGAGCTCGACGTTTTTGACGGCCTTTTTGTCGGCGGTGCGCCAGCCGTTCTTCTTCCACGTCGCGAGCCAGGTCGTGATTCCGCCGCGCAGATAGGCGGAATCGGTGTGGAGATCGACGCTGCACGGCCGCTTCAGCGCCTCCAAGGCGCGGATTGCGGCGGTGAGTTCCATGCGATTGTTGGTGGTCGCCGCCTCGCCGCCGGAAAGTTCTTTGCAGTGATCGCCGAAGGTCAGAATGGCGCCCCAGCCGCCCGGCCCCGGATTGCCGGAGCAGGCGCCATCGGTCCAGATCGTCACTTTTTCGCTCAAAGCGCCAATCCGAGGTCGCGCGGGCCGGTGGCGCGCTGATGGAAGCGCAAGCGTTTCACATATTCGCGCGGATCCTTGGGACGGACCAAAGCGCCAGGCGGCACATTCAGCCAATCGACCAGCCGCGTCAGCGTGAAGCGCAAGGCCGCGCCGCGCGCCAGAACCGGCAAGGCAGCTGCCTCCGTGTCGCTCAGGCGTCGGCAGCTCTGATAGGAATCGATGATCGCTTTCCCCTTGGTGACATTGAACGAAAAATCCGGCTCGAAGCACCAGGCGTTGAGACAGACGGCAAGGTCGTAGGCGAGGAAATCGGTGCAAGCAAAGTAGAAGTCGATCAACCCTGACACCTTCTCTCCAAGGAAGAGAACATTGTCGGGAAAAAGATCGGCGTGGATGACGCCGCGCGGCAGGTTATGCGGCCAGAGCGCCGCCAGCGCCGCGAGTTCGCCGGCGAGGAAAGCCGCGAGGCCCGGCTCGACACTATCGGCGCGGTCCTCGGCCTGAGCGAAAAGCCGGGGCCAAGCGGAAATCGACAGATCGTTCGGCCGTTGGCGCGGAAAATCGGCGCCGGCACGATGCAATTTGCCGAGCGCGGCGCCGAGCGCCGAGCAATGGGCGACGGAGGGCGTGCGCGTCGAAACGCCTTCGAGAAAAGTGACGATGGCAGCCGGGCGGCCAGCCAGCGTGCCGAGCAGGTCGCCTTGTTTCGTTTTCACCGGCTGCGGGCAGACGAGCCCATGGGCTGACAGATGTTCCATCAACGCGAGGAAAAACGGCAGATCCTCGGGCCGGACGCGCTTTTCATAAAGCGTCAGGATGAAAAAGCCGGCCGTGACATGCAGCAGGAAATTGGAGTTCTCGACGCCTTCGGCAATGCCCTTGTAGGCAAGTAATTTGCCCA
>JAJXZN010000220.1 GCA_021780015.1 Pseudomonadota bacterium | reverse complement strand
AGGCCGGCATCGTCGAGGCCGACGAGATGGATTTCCATCGCTGCCTCGAGGTGCAATCGCCCTATCTGCAGCCGGTGATTGGCACCTATACCGATTGGACGCCGCTGGTCGACCGCGCCAAGCTCTTTGCTGAAGAGCTCGACAAAGACGACCCTTGGCAGTTTTCCAACGTCATCGTGCGGTAAGGCCTTTTTGACGCGTTTTCTTCACGCGAACCGGCATCCGCTTCGCTCGAAAACGCTCTAAACGCGCCGCGCGTCAGAGAGCTTTGATGAAGCTCTCTGGCGTGCCGTCCTGCGGATTGACGAAGATAATGTCCTTCGGGTCGCGCCGCGGTGTATCGACCGAAAGAAAGACGACCGGCTCCTCGTGCATCTCCGGCAAAGCGTGGACGACGCCCTTCTTAAAAAAGAGCAATTGACCGGGTTCGAAGGCGCCGCCGTTCTGCGGATTGTCCAGCCAGAACGTGCCTCTGCCGGACAGCACATAGAGATATTCGTCGCAGGTCGCATGATAATGCGCCGGCGTCGGCCGGTAGACGCGAAAAATACGCGCGCTCGCGGCCTCTTCATTGGTCAGATAAGTATCGAGCAGCAATGTATCGGCCCTGGGCGGAAACGAGTCCGCGATCTTCTTGACATCGAACCGGCCGAAGGCCGATGGGGCTTTCTGCATTGTGACATCCTCCTTCGCGCTGCAGGAAGCCATGTGGGGATTCGAGCACGCGAAACAAAGCCGCCATCATGCGACGCTTTGCGCTCGGCCGGTAAGAAAGTCGTTATTCCGCCGCGAGCTTCACGGGATGCTGGATCATTTCGTCGCGGAAACGGGCGAGGAGCGCGGCCTCATCGGCTTTCGTCTTCTCGATCGTCTGCAGTTTTACGTGGCCAAAGCCGCGGATTTTCTCCGGCAGCGATGCCAGCGCAACGGCGCATTCGTAATTTTCCGGCACCAGTTTCAATGTGATTTCGTCAAGCAGGCTTTCAAAATCGGCGCGCAATTTGCGCTCCATGCGACGTTCGCGGCTCCAGCCGAAAAGATCGAGCGGCGTGCCGCGCAAGACTTTCAGCGGCGCCAGGATCTTGAACAGACCCATCATCCACGGCCCGAACGTCCATTTGGGAGCCGGTCCGCGTTTTTGCGCAAAGATCGGCGGCGCCAGATGGAAGGTGATCTGCGTTGTGCCGTCGAAGGCGGCGGCAATGTTCTGCATGAACGTGCCGTCGCTGTAGAGCCGAGCGACTTCATATTCGTCCTTCACCGCCATCAGCTTGAACAGGCTTTTGGCGACCGCCGTGGCGAGGCGGGTCTCGCCTTGCGCAACGCGCCGTTCGGCATCGGCGATGCGCTGCACAGCCTGCGCATAGGCCTCCGCATAGGCAGCGTTTTGATAAGCGGCGAGAAAACTTTTGCGGCGCGCGAAAAGGTCGGCGAAGGACGTCGACAGGAAGCGCGACGAATGCGGCGCGACGATGGGCCTTAAGAGCGTGGCGACGCGCTCATGCGCGCAGGCTTCGCGCCGGCCCCACAGAAAAGCGCGCTTGTTCATCGCCACCGCTTCGCCGACGATCTCGATGGCGCGCATCAGCGCCTCTTCCGACAAGGGCAGAAGCCCGCGCTGCCAGGCAAAGCCGACGAGGAAGATATTGGCCGCGACGGAAGTGCCGACGAGGGCGGTCGCGAGAGTCGTCGCATCGCAGAATGCGGCGCGGCCGGCCGCCGCCTTTTCGATCGCCTGTCTGATCGTTGCGACGGGCAGCGTGAAATCCGGGTCGCGGGTGAAATCGCCGGGATAAGTTTCGGCATTGTTGACGACGACGCCGGTCTCGCCGGGCCGGATCGCGGCGAGCACTTTGGCACTCCCCGAGACGACAAGATCGCAGCCGATGACGAGATCGGCACCCCCCGCAGCGATGCCGATCGCATGGATCTGTTCGGGCTCCGCGGCAATCTTGATATGGCTATGGACGGCGCCGCCCTTTTGCGCGAGGCCGGCCATATCGGTCGAACCGCAGCTTTTGCCTTCGAGATGCGCCGCCATCGCCAGGAAGGCGCCGATGGTCACGACCCCCGTGCCGCCGACGCCGGCGATCAGAATGGAGAAAGGCCTGTCGCCAAGCACCGGAATGTCCGGCTGCGGCAGCGATGGAAAATCATCCTCCGCCGCCGGTCGCATGCCGGCGACCTTCGGCTTGCCGCCATGCACCGTCACCATCGCCGGGCAGAAGCCGTTGAGACAGGAAAAATCCTTGTTGCAGCTCGATTGGTCGATCGCGCGCTTGCGGCCGAATTCCGTCTCGAGCGGCTGCACGGAAACGCAATTCGAGGCGACGCCGCAATCGCCGCAGCCTTCGCAGACCAGATCGTTGATGAAGACGCGCTTGTCCGGATCGGGAAATTCATGGCGCTTGCGGCGACGCCGCTTCTCCGCCGCGCAGGTCTGGTCATAAACGAGGATCGTCGTGCCGGAGACGGCGGCGAGATCGCGCTGCACGGAATCGAGGTCTTCGCGCGGATGCACGCCGACCTGTGCCGGCCAATCGGCCAAAGCACGATATTTCTCCGGCGCGTCGCTCACCACGGCGACTTGCTTGACGCCCTCCGCCATCACCTGACGGACGAGCTTCGGCACCGTCAGGTCGCCTTCGAGCGCCTGGCCGCCCGTCATTGCCACGGCGTCGTTGAAGAGAATCTTGAAGGTGATGTTGGTGCCGGCCGCGACGGCCCAACGAATCGCCAGCACGCCCGAATGATTATAGGTGCCGTCGCCGAGGTTCTGAATGATATGGCCGCGCGTCGAAAACGGCGCCTCGCCGATCCAATTGGCGCCCTCGCCGCCCATGTGCGTGTAGCCCTCGGTCGCCCGGTCCATGCGCTGGACCATGTAATGGCAGCCGATGCCGGCATAGGCGCGCATGCCCTCGGGCACTTTGGTCGATGTATTGTGCGGACAGCCGGAACAGAAATAGGGCGTGCGCGTCGCCGCATCTTTCAGCGTTGCGAGGCCGCCCTGCAAAGTTTCGAGATAAGCGATGCGATCTTCGAGCTCGGCGCTTGGACGATAGTCGAGCAAGCGGCGGCCGATGGCGATGGCGATGGCGTTGACCTCGAGCGCACCGGCAACCGGAAACAGCGGACGGCCCCTTTCGTCCTTCTTGCCGACGCAGACGGGTTGATGCGCGCTGCCGTAAAGCTCATCGCGCAATTGGTTCTCGATCAGCGAGCGTTTTTCTTCCACGACGATGATCTTGTCGAGGCCTTGCGCGAAGGTCCGCAAACCCTGCGGCTCCAGCGGCCAGGGACAACCGATCTTGTAGAGGCGCAGGCCGAGCGCATTGGCGCGCACTTCGTCGATGCCGAGCTCGT
>JAJXZN010000014.1 GCA_021780015.1 Pseudomonadota bacterium | reverse complement strand
GGAACAGCATGCTGCCGCCCCCATCCGCGACCCAGACGAGCCGGGCAGCCGATTCTGTCTGGCGGTTCCGCCAACGCCGCAGATCATCGATTCGAGCGTCGGTGCCTACGCCACGCCGAACCGCTACGAGGCCAAGGTCGCCCGCGAGACACAATATTTCGCCGATCCGTTCGAACCGGGACCGTCGCGCGCGCAATGGGTCGAGAGGATCTCCTGAAACCCGAACGCCGCAAGAGTTTCCACGTGCCGCTCTCTCGCCGGGCGCTGCCGCTCGATACCGCGTCGCTCGCACACTATCTCATTGGCACGATATTGGTGCGGGAATTGCCCGAAGGCATCGTCAGCGGCACCATTGTCGAAACCGAGGCCTATATCATCGGCGATGCCGCTGGGCATGCGTTCCGCGGGATGACGAAGCGCAATCGATCGCTCTTTCTCGAGCGCGGCCACGCCTATGTCTATCTCGCCTACGGAACCTCCTTTATGCTCAATGTCTCAAGCGAGGTGCCGGGGGTCGGTGCGGGCGTCTTGATCAGGGCGCTCGAGCCGCGCGAAGGCATCCCTATCATGCGTATCAATCGCGGTATCGAGCGCTTGCGCGATTTGGCGCGCGGACCGGGAAGGCTCGCCGCAGCGCTGCGGATTGATGCAGAGCTCGACGGGTGTGATCTTTGCCGCAGAGGGCCGTTATGGCTCGCACGTGGCGACCGAAAAGTCGGCGAAATCGGACAGAGCATGAGGATCGGCATTTCACGCGATGCGGATCGCCTGCTGCGATTTTATCTTCGCGGCAGTCCGTACGTCAGCGGTCTGAGGTCGCTCAATCAATAAACAATCGCGGCACAGCTCGCCCGGCTGACGCCCGATGATCATGCTGTACGCGCCTGCGAAGCGGCGCTCACGTGCGACGCGGGCTCTTGATCGCCTGTTCCGATTCGATCGATGGGCGTCGGCGACGACACCTCGATGAAATAGCCGCCCTTCGCCTTGAAGTAAAAGGTCCAGGCGCCATGGTAATTGCGCGGCGCCGGCGCGCCCCAGCCGTCAGCAGCAAGGCGAGCATGAATCGCATCGACGGCTTCGCGTGTCTCCTGAATGAAACCGACATGCATCACATCGGAATCCACGGGATAGGCGGAGTCGCCGCGCTTACGTGGAAAGTTGTTGAGGACGAGGACCATGCCGTGTTCGTCTTCCATCACAGCCAGCGCCCTGCCGCGGACAGCAAGGCAGCGCAAACCGAAATAGCGCTCGAACATCGCCTTGTCGGCTGCAATGTCGAAACTGGTGAGATTGACGTGATTGAGCTTCATTGGACGCACCTTTCCTGTTGGCGGAAAGGACGCGCTGGAGGCCGGGTCACCCAATCTGCGGGCGGTGGGCCTGAACGAGCTTATAGGCCGCCCGGACTACCAACCGGGCCGTGGATTTTGCACGTCCAGCGCAAATATCGAGAAATCGGACGCGAAGGTCAACCGTACCGCGCAGTCGCGTTAAATCGAGACCTCGCGTTCTGCCGGCGTCTCAGGCTTCGATGGTTTCGAATGGGCGCCATTTCATGGCGATTGAGCGGCCTCTGCCGCGCCCGGCCGAATTTCGAGCGCTTTCGCACGCCCATACCATTTTTGCGCGAGAGCTGCGTCCGGCGTCATGCCATGCACGCCGAGCTTGGCGAATTCCGCAGGATCATACGTTTCCGCCATCGCGCGGGCGCCCTCCGCTACGCCCGCTTCGGCGACGCGCCGGAAGAAGAGGCGGGCGCCGGCGAGATAGCCGACCCGCTCCAGCGTGCGGCCATGGCTCATCCAGGCCTGAATATCTTGCGCACTCGCGGCCGGGCGCGGCGGCGCGGCCTGGTTGTCCGCCGCCTCGGATGGAGCCGTTATCTCCAAAACAGTGTGGACGCTGTTCGCGACGCGCCCGTCGGATCCTCTGAGTTCGATCGTCAGTTCATGGCGCACACCCGCCGCACCGTTCGGCGTAATCGTCAGGCCGCCGAGATCGGTGGGCGCCAGGCGCCAATCGCCGGCTTGATCGGCCTGCCCGGCGGATAAGCGCGTCGACGCGGGAAGGCCGCGAATAACGATCTGGCAATGATCCGGAAGCGTCCCGTCGGCATTGACCGCAAGCGATAACGGCGTCGAATGATCCGCTTTCGCATCGACGACCGGAGCAACGGAGAGCGTCGGCAGGCGATCCGCCACCCGGTCTTTCTCCGGCGTCGGCTCCAGATCCACATCCGCCTTGTCGACGAGGGTTGCTGCCTGGACGAGCGAGATCGGCGGTGCGGCCGGAAGAGCCGACGGTTCGATCTTGGCCGGTATGACGCCGTTGGCTTGGGCGGCGGCGGTCCTGCCCGGATTGCTCGCTTTCACTTGGCCGCTGTTGCCAAGCGAGACGATGACCCCCCATGCCGGAAGTTGCGCCTTCGTCGTCACGCCGACTTGCGAGAAATACAGTGCCGCGCTTGCTAGGCTGGCCAAGGCGACGGTTCCGATGCAAATCCAGAGCGCGCGGCGCACCAAATGCTGATTCCGAGGGCGTACGTCCGCGGCGCCCAATTTCGGAACTGACTCGTATCGGTTCATGAACGCCTCCGGCCGACGCCCCCGAGCTTAGCTATTGGGCGTGTGCATCCTTCCATTTGAGAAATTCGCGAAACAGCGCCTCGCGCTCGGCGTTCGTCTTTACGCCGGCGGCGTCGCCGCGGCTTTCAACGAAATGGTCGAAGTCCTGCTGCATTGCCTCTTGTCGATGCGCGGCCTGTTGAGCGTTTGCCGCATCGATCCATTCCTGCGCGGCCGGGAAGCGATGCCAACCTTCCAAGGTGGCAGCGAAATTGACGTCCATCCATTTTGGCTTTCGCGGCGGCCTTCGAAACTCATCGAAATGATTGAAGAAAGCATCAACGAATTTCGCGACCTTCAAATAACGGCTTGATCCCCTCGCCCAATTGAAGGCGATGAGAACGGCGCAATTCGCGACCGTATCGACATGCTCATTGTCGCCGATCAGGTTGGGATAGTCGGCGTGCGAGAGAGTCGCCGGATAATAATCGTTGACGAGCGGCGCGCTGAACGGGATCGGGATCAGCTTCAGACCGTCGTTGCGGCTCAAAGTTCTGACGAAATCCGATGGCCTCCCGGTGATTAATATCGTGGCGGCGATGCGCCCGTCCGCAATCGCCCTTATCGCGTCCGCCTGGCCCATATTGACTTCTTTGACTTTGATTCCGAGCGCCTGAAAGACGAGCTCGGAGGTGAGCTGCGTGCCGCTTCCGGTCTCGCCGAAATTGACCGATTGGCCGTTAAGGTCGTTGAGCGAATTGACAGTCTTGCCGGCGATGACATGCATCTCTTCGTTGAAGAGCTTAGCAATAT
>JAJXZN010000274.1 GCA_021780015.1 Pseudomonadota bacterium | reverse complement strand
AGGACGAGCCGGCCGACCGGCACCATCATCGCGCCGCCGGCGCCCTGGACGATCCGCGCCATGACAAATTGCCAGAGCGTGCTGGAGAAACCGCACAGGATCGAACCGAGCGTGAAGACGACGATCGCCGACCGGAAGATCGTCCGCGCCCCGAACTTATCTGCCGCCCAGCCGCTCGCCGGGATGAAGATCGCGAGCGACAGCAAATAAGAGGTCAGGGCCAGCTTCAGCGAGATCGGATCTTGATGCAGATCCGCGGCAATCGCCGGCAGGGAGGTCGCGATCACCGTGCCGTCAAGGCTCTCCATAAACAGGGCGCAAGCGACAATGAGCGCGGTCAGGCCATAGCGCGGCAAGGCAGGCATCCAAGGATAGCAATCGGGGTTCCCGTCATCTAAACGCTGCCGAACGGATTTAATAGGCCCGCGGGACAGCCGGTTTGGCCGGGAAAGCTTGGGTTTTCCACAGCTTGCCCCTATCTCAAGGCCTCGGCGCAATGGGCCGGCGGCTTATGCGCTGCACTTTTCTTTGCGCCGCGGCACAGGCGTGCTAAGAGCCGCTGCCAACTTTGGGTCTGCCGCGCATCGCTCAACCGAGTCGCGGCCATTTTTACATCTGGCGCCTGTGGCGCTGTCGGGAGTTGGCTATGGCGGTACAACGCGCAGCATTCAAGGAAGCCCTGACGTTCGACGACGTCCTGCTCTTGCCGGGGCATTCCGAAATTCTGCCGAGCGCCGCCGATCTGCGGACGCGGCTCACCCCCGAAATCACCCTGAGCCTGCCTATCATCTCCGCCGCCATGGATACGGTGACCGAGGCGCGGCTCGCCATCGCGCTTGCCCAGGCGGGCGGCATCGGCGTCATCCACCGCAATATGGATCCGGAGGCGCAGGCCGAGGAGGTGCGCAAGGTCAAGCGCTATGAAAGCGGCATGGTGGTCAATCCGATCACCATCGTGCCTGACGCGACGCTCGCCGATGCGCTCGCCGTCATGCGCCAGCATGGCATCTCCGGCATCCCGGTGGTCGAGCACGGGCCGCGGGGCAAGCCGGCGCGGCTCGTCGGCATCCTGACCAATCGCGACGTGCGCTTTGCCGACAATCCCCACCAGCCGGTCTCGGAACTGATGACCAAGAAGGTCATCACCGTCACCGAAGGCGTCAGCCAGGACGAGGCGCGGCGGCTGTTGCATCAGCACCGGCTCGAAAAGCTCGTCGTCGTCGACGAAGAAGGCCGCTGCGTCGGGCTGCTCACCGTCAAGGACATGGAGAAGGCGACGCTGCATCCGAATGCCAGCAAGGACAGCGAAGGCCGGCTGCGCGTCGCGGCGGCTTCGACCGTCGGCGACAAAGGCTATGACCGCGCTTTGGCTCTCATCGATGCCGGAGCCGACGCCGTCGTCGTCGATACTGCGCATGGCCATTCGCAATCGGTGCTCGACCAAGTGGCACGGATCAAGCGCGTCTCGAACAAAGTGGCGATCATCGCCGGCAATGTGGCGACAAGCGACGGCACCAAGGCGCTGATCGACGCCGGCGCCGACGCGGTGAAGGTCGGCATCGGTCCGGGCTCGATCTGCACGACGCGGATCGTCGCCGGTGTCGGCGTGCCGCAGCTCACCGCGATCCTCGATTCCGTCGAAGCCGCGCGAGCCCGCAACATCCCGGTCATCGCCGATGGCGGGATCAAATATTCCGGTGACCTCGCCAAGGCGATCGCCGCCGGCGCCGAATGCGCCATGATCGGCTCGCTGCTCGCCGGCACCGACGAAAGCCCCGGCGAGGTCTATCTGCTGCAGGGCCGCTCGTTCAAATCCTACCGCGGCATGGGCTCGGTGGGGGCGATGGCGCGCGGCTCGGCCGACCGCTATTTCCAGCAGGATATCAAGGACAGCTTGAAGCTCGTGCCGGAAGGCATCGAAGGGCAGGTGCCCTATCGCGGCCCCGCCGGCGCCATTCTGCATCAATTGGCGGGCGGCCTGCGCGCCGCCATGGGCTATGTCGGCGCGGCGACGATCGCGGACTTCCAGAAGCGCGCGACCTTCGTCAAGGTCTCCGCCGCCGGCTTGCGCGAGAGCCACGTGCATGACGTGACCATTACCCGCGAAAGCCCGAATTATCCGACCGGCGTGTGAATACTGCCCCGCTTAAGCCGTGATGTCGCGTTAATCCGCCCCGTCCACGGGGAGAATTCGCGATGAAGGTCGGGCTTCTCAATATTCTCATCGGACTTGCCATCGCCGCCATCGGACTTGCGCTCAGCATCGGCTCTTATGAAGCCGTCGCCGAAAAGGGCGGGACCTTTTACGTCGCCTGGGGTGCCGTCGTCCTTGGCGCCCTGCAAGCCTTGATCGGGCTCGGCCTGGTCGTCGTTGCCCCCTTCACCAAGGAAGGGCGCGGCGAAATCGGTTCGCTGCTATGGCCGAAGAGCACGCTCGGCCGCGGCATCCGGCTCGGCATTCTCGGGGTGGCGGCGGGACTGGGCTGGCTCCTCGCGCCGGAAGCCTGGAAGACGGCATCGCCGGCGCCGTTGCGCACGTTTTCGCTCCCCGACGATGCCAATTCCATTGCGTTTACGCCCGACAGCCAATGGATCGCGATCGCCGACGGTTACGGCGGCCTCGGCATTTTCAACGTCGCGACGGGCGCCGCAGGCAAGAGTCCGGCGCTTGATATTTACCAGGACATTCAGGCCGTCGCCTTTTCGCCGGACGGCAAATCCCTCGCCGCGGCGACGAGCAGCGGCCTGCGCATCTGGTCGAGCCCCGATTGGGGCCGCGTGACGCCGTCTCTGATCGGCCAGGCGAAGGACGGCAATTACGCCGTCGCCTTCTCGCCCGACGGCAAAGAGATCGCGACTGGCTCCGTCAATCATGGCGCGCTGCTGTGGCGTGCGGCCGATGGCGCGCCGCTTTCCACCAGCACCGGCTCGAAGGCCGATGTGAGCGCGGTTGCCTTTTCGCTCGACGGCAGCTTGCTTGCCGCCGGCGACGACGGCGGCAGCGTCAGCCTGTATAGACCCGACGGCACCGCGCTGCGCTCTTTCGACGCCGAGGATTTTCTGGCGGTCCACACCTTGGCATTTTTTCGCGACGGGCGGATCGCCGTCGGCGGCTATGAAGCGCCGGGCATCCGCATCTACGCCAGCGCCGACGGAAAGCTGCTGGCGAAGCTTGAAGCGCCGGCGCCTTTGTTTAAAAAGGCCGGCACGATCTGGTCGATCGCGATCGCGCCCGACCAAAGCCTGATCGCCTCGGGCAATTCGGACGATGCCATTCGCATTTGGGACGCCAGGACCTATCGACTGATCCGCAGTATTTTTGGTCATAAGAGCGATGTCACAGCGGTCGCTTTCGCACCCGACGGGCATAGGCTGGCATCGGGCTCCGATCACGACGTG
>JAJXZN010000223.1 GCA_021780015.1 Pseudomonadota bacterium | reverse complement strand
CCGGCCGCGGCCAGCAGTGTCATCAGATTATCCATGTCGTCCTGATCGGCCTCGGCATGGTTGGTGTAGCAGACGTCGCAGCCGAGCGGCAGGCCCATCAGCTTGCCGCAGAAATGATCTTCGAGGCCGGCACGGATGATCTGCTTGCCGTCATAGAGATATTCGGGGCCGATGAAGCCGACGACCGTGTTGACGAGCAGCGGCTTGAACGGCCGGCATGTCGCATAGGCGCGCGCCTCCAGCGTCTGCTGATCGACGCCGTGATGCGCATTGGCGGAGAGCGCACTGCCCTGGCCGGTTTCGAAATACATCACATTGTCGCCGACAGTGCCGCGCTTCAAGGACAAGGCCGCGTCGCGGCCCTCTTTCAGCACGGCAAGGTCGACGCCGAAAGACCGGTTCGCGGCCTCGGTTCCGGCGACGGACTGGAAGACGAGATCGACCGGCAGGCCGCGATTGATCAATTCGATCGAACTCGTGACATGGGTCAGCACACAGGCCTGCGTCGGAATGTCGAACCGGGCGATGACACTGTCGATCAGCTGCAGCAGATCGGCCAGGACCGGCAGGCTGTCGGAAGCGGGGTTGATGCCGATCACCGCATCGCCGCTGCCATACATCAGTCCATCGACGATCGAAGCGGCGACGCCGGCGCGGCTGTCGGTAGGATGATTGGGTTGCAGGCGCACCGCTAACGTGCCGGGTAAGCCGATCGTGTCGCGGAATTTCGTGACGACTTGGCATTTCCTTGCCGCCAGGATCAGATCCTGGTTGCGCATGAGCTTGCTGACGGCAGCCGCGATCTCCGGCGTAATGCCGGGCGCCAGCGCCGAGACAATCTCCGGAGTCGCCTCGTCCGAGAGCAGGAAGTTGCGGAATTCGCCGACCGTCAGGTGCGAGATCGGCGCGAATGCCACCCGGTCATGCGTGTCGATGATGAGCCGGGTGATCTCATCGCTCTCGTAGGGAACGAGCGTTTCTTCGAGAAAACGCTTGAGCGGCATGTCGGCAAGGCAGAGCTTGGCCGCGACATTCTCTTCCGCGCAGCTTGCCGCGATCCCGGCAAGCATATCGCCGGAACGCGGCGGCGTCGCCTTGGCCATGAGCTCGGCCAAGGATCCGAACGCCCACCGGGTTGTTCCCGTCGCATAATGGTAGCCCATCTCTCGCTCCAGAAGCTTTGCTTTGGCTAACGATTATAAAGCCCCCGGGGAGCAGGCGCGGAAATATCCGCGCCTGTCCTGATCAAAGTCCGGCGTGAACCGTTTCGCCGACGGCTGCTTCTTCGGCGAGGATCTCGGCATGGCGCTTGGCAATGTCGGCGGCGCTGATCGGCGGCCCGGGGAAACGCTTGCGCTCAAGCGCGAACCAGCCGACGACGAGCAAGACGAGAATGCCGATCGCGTAGTTGATGACGATGTCGTTCGGCGGCTGCAGGCCGATCCAGGTCACGCCAACAACGCCGAGAGTGGTGATGACCGCAAGCGGCTTCGACCAGACGCCGAGCTTGAACGGGCCGGACGGCAGCCAGCCTTTCGATTCGGCATAGAGGCCGGCGGCGACCGGCATCGCATAGGAAATATAGAGGAAGACCGCCGAACCCGCCGCCAAGGCATTGTAAGCCGAGGAATAAAGCGTCGCCGCAATGGCGAGGACCACGGTTGCCCAAATGCCGCCGACCGGCGTGCGATAGGCTGGGCTGACCCGGCGCAGCAGCGGCGACAGGAAGGGCACCCCGCCGTCGCGCGAGAAAGCAAAGATCATCCGCGACGTCGAGGTCACGCAGGCGAGCGAGCAAAGATAATTGGCGATGACGATCAGGACATAAAGCACATCCTTCAAGGCATTCGGCACGCCGAGGCCGGCGAGAAGGTTGAAGAATACATTGCCGCCGTCCTTCGCCGCGGCCACCGGATCGCTCATGGCCAAAACGAAAGAGCAGACCATGATGTAGCCGAAGATCACCGAATAAAGGATCGAATTGATGATCCCTTTCGGCACGGCGACCCGGGCGTTCAGCGTCTCCTCGGCGGTGTGCGCCGAGGCGTCGAAGCCGGTGATCGTATAGAGCGGCAGCAGCAGGCCGAGCAGGAAGGCATAGACGAGATTGTTCGTGCGCGGCACGACATCGCCGCCCGGATCGCCGGTGTTGTTGACGATGTGAAACAGGCGCGACAGATCGAAATGATGCACGCTGAACAACATCGTCGCTGTGAGCAGAATGGCGACGAAGAAGATCAGATAGCCGGAGAAATCGGTGAGCTTGCTCGTCACCTTGATGCCGAAATGATTGAGAAGGCCCTGGGCGATGGCGATGACGCTGACGCCGGCCAATTGCTGCCAATAGCCCCACTTCGATGTATCGATATGGAAGATATTGGTCAGGATCAGGCTCGTGAACAACGTATAGGCGCCGACCGTGACCGCGGCGGTGACGAAGATCAGACCGAGCAGGTTCATCCACGCCGTGGCCCAGCCCCAGCCGCGCCCGCCCAGGATGGACGACCAATGATAAAGACCGCCGGCCGTCGGATAAGCCGAGCCGATCTGAGCCATCGACAGGCCGACGATCAGCGAGAAGACGCCGCCGACAAGCCAGCCGACGCCGATGCCGAAACCGCCGGTGGTCGAAAAGCCGGTTTGAAAGCTCGTGATACCACCGGCAAGGATGCAGATGATCGAGAACGAGATCGCGAAATTGGAGAAGCTTTTCATGCCGCGCGCAAGCTCTTGGGCATAGCCCATCTGGTGCAGCACGTGGACGTCTTCTTCGAGAATAGATTGATCGGTGGCTTCAGGTTCGGCTGACATCGGCGCCTCCTCGTACTCCCCCTCGGGGAGCCTTTAGTCTTAGCTCGACGGAGCGCGACAATGCGATTTGCATGCCGTCCCCAAAGAGAAACTTCCGCAGTCTGGACGCAGGCGAAAGATATTTTCTTGACATTTTCCAGCCAAGATTTGACCTTTGTCCGGTCCTCAACCGGGGAATGGACGTGCCGGTTCAGCAATCCGCTTTTCAGGACCGGGCCGGCGACCATTCGGTCGTCTTGGCGGCGGCGGCGCATGGCGCAGTCGACTTCATCACCGCGCGCGGCGGCGATCCGGAACGCGTTGCAGCGGTCGCCGGCGTCGACCTCCGACAATTGGAAATTCCCACCGATCCAATCGATCTGCGTGGCTATTGCGGCTTGTTCGAAGAGGCGGCGCGGCAGACCGGCGAAGACAATTTCGGGCTTTGGTACGGCCAGCAGTTCGAGCCGCATATGCTGGGGCTGATCGGCTTCATCGCGCTGGCTTCGCCGACGCTGGGCGAGGCGGCCAAAAACCTGGCGCATTATTTTCCGCTCCATCAATCGGGCACGCGCACCCGTCTCTTCACCCGCGACGGCTTGCTGCATCTCGAATATCAGAT
>JAJXZN010000181.1 GCA_021780015.1 Pseudomonadota bacterium | reverse complement strand
ATATCGCGGCCTCGGTCGCGATCCTGCTCGCGCTCATGTTCTCGAAATTCGTCTATCTCGCGAGCTTCAACAGCTATTACACGTTCTATCTGATCCAGAAGTTTCATCTGCCCGTGCAGACGGCGCAGATCTGTCTCTTCGTTTTCCTCGGCGCGTCGGCGCTCGGCACGTTCTTCGGCGGCCCGATCGGCGACCGGATCGGCCGGCGTTATGTGATTTGGGGGTCGATCCTCGGCGTCCTGCCCTTCACGCTCGCATTGCCCTACGCCAACCTGCCGACGACCATCGCGCTCAGCTTCATCATCGGCTTCGTGTTGTCGTCGGCCTTCGCAGCGATCGTCGTCTACGCGCAAGAATTGTTGCCCGAACGGGTCGGCGCGGTGGCCGGGCTCTTCTTCGGCCTGGCTTTCGGTATCGCAGGGCTTGGTGCGGCGCTTCTTGGCGTGCTGGCCGATGCAACCAGCATCACTTTCGTCTATCAGCTGACAGCATTCCTGCCGCTGATCGGCATCCTTGCTTATTTTCTGCCGCGCAATCTCTAGACCAACCGCGCGTTGACAACGCCGGATCGGCAACGCGATCCGCTGCTCCAAGAGGCGCGCCACGGCCCCGCGATGTCGTGATCTGGCGCCGATAGACTTTTGTCGCGCCCGGGGGCACAAATCCGCTCCGGAATCCGATGCGGCGCAATTTTGGAGAAGGCAATGCAAACGGCGGCATTCTTGGCTCTCGTCCTCCATGCGCATCAGCCGGCGATCGGCGCGACGCATTATCAGCCGTACCATCCGCCGCTCGCGAGCCTCGACCTCATGGTCGACAGCAATAACGTGCGCGTTCTCGCCGCGCGCAATGTCAGCGTGGCGCTGCGCAGTTCGGAATATTCCGACCTCGATATTTCGCATACTTTTCATGTCGCCTGCACGCTGCCGCCCAATTACGGGCTGTGGCGCGTACGCGCCTGGGCCGATACGGTCTATAATCTGCTGCCGGTGACGATCGTCGAATATAAATATTATGACCCGACTTACGTCGAACTCGAGATCGAGCCGTCAACCTTCATCGACACGATCGACGAGAACGGCGTCGGCCCGCATCACGTGCATATCGACTTTTACGCCCGCGATTGAGCGGCCTTAGAGCGGGATGCGAAAAAGTGTCAGCGGTTTTTTCGCGAAAAATCCCGCTCTAAACGATGAGAATCGATCACGTTCATGATTTCGGGCCAATTCGATCCGAAATCATCGTGGTCTAACCGCATATTTGCGCCGCAGCGGACGCAACACGAAGATCGCCAGAAGCGCCGTCGCAATATTGAGCCCGGCAGCGATCCAGAAGACGAGGTGCCAGCTCCCGGTCCATTCCGTGAGCTTGCTCGAAAGCGGCACGAGCAGCGCGGCCGTGCCCTTCGCCGTATAAAGCAGGCCGGCATTGGTCGTGGCAAACTTCGCGCCGAATGCGTCGGTGCAGGTCGCCGGAAACAGCGAATAGATTTCGCCCCAGCCGAAGAACACAAGGCCGCTCAACAGCACGAACAGGCCGGGTGTATGGCCATATTTGCTCAAGGCGAGAATGGCGAGACCTTCGACGCCGAAGGCGAGGAACATTGTGTGCTCGCGGCCGATGCGGTCCGAGACCCAGCCGAAAAACGGGCGCGTGAGACCGTTGAGCGTGCGGTCGAGCGCGAGCGCGAAGGTCAGCGCCGGCAGCGTGAAACTCAGGACACTCACCGGCACTTTGGCGACGCCGAAATCCTTGGCGATCGGTGCGAGCTGCGCGGTCGCCATCAGGCCGCCCGCCGCCATCATCACGAACATCGCATAGAGCAGCCAGAACAGCGGCGTGCGCAGAATTTCGCGCGGCGCATATTGGCGGCGCGTCTCTTCTGCCGCATGGGCCGGCGCCTCCGGTGCGTCGGCCTTGCCGGGCGAGCGCAGCAGCAGCGCGCAGAGACAAACGGCGATCCCCTGCCCCAGCCCGAAATAAAGGAAAGCGCTCTGGTAGCCGTGCGTCGCAATGACATTAGAAATCGGCACGATGGTCAGCGCCGAGCCGATGCCGAAACCCGCTGCCGTCAAGCCGGCAGCGAGGCCGCGGTGATCGGGAAACCATTTCATCGCATTGCCGACGCAAGTCCCATAGATCGCGCCGGCGCCGATACCGCCGATCGCCTGCGCGATATAGAGACCGGACAGGCTGGTGACCTGCGAGTTCAACACCCAGGCGACGGCGACGAGCAAGCCGCCGAAGGCAATCAGCGGCCGCGGACCAAAAAGGTCCTCGAAATAGCCTTCGAAGGGGACGAGCCAGGTTTCGCAGACGACGAAGATGGTGAAGGCGACCTGGATCGCCGCCGGTTTCCAGCCGAACGCCGTATGCAACGGCCCGACAAAGAGGGTCCAGCCATATTGCAGATTGGCGATCATCGTCATGCAGACGATGCCAAGGAAGAGTTGGGCCCAACGATAGGTGCTGCGGCTTTGCGAAATAACGACGTCTTCCCCCGCAGCAACGCTCATTTCACACGTCCCTTTTTGTGGCGGGCGAATTTGGCGAGAGAAACGCGGGGCGGCAAGAATTTTTTCCGCGGCCTGGCGCAAAAAACATGATGATCTGCAAAGTATTGCAGCGCAACATGTCATGCGCCTTCATGCTGCCCCTGCGAAACGATCGCGCTCCGCGCGCGTTCAACTTGGCTATTGCGATCAGTGATCGTGAGGGTGGACAAGACCGGTGAAATTGCTGCATTGGACACACCGGACATCGCCAGGCGCGGCCGCCGACTTCCACCACAATTTGGGCTGAAGGGTTTGGATTGATGAGAATATGCGTAATCGGCGCTGGCGCGATTGGCGGCTTGCTCGCGGCGCGGCTCGCGCACGCGGGCGAGGAGGTCAGCGTCATCGCCCGCGGTCCGCATCTCGCCGCGATCCGTGCCGACGGCCTGCGGCTGATCGAAGGCGGACAAGAGATCGTCGCCAAAGTCCAAGCCTCGAACCGCATCGCCGATGTCGGCGAACAAGATCTCGTGATCCTTGGCATGAAGGCGCATCAGGTCGCCGCCGTCGTGCATGACCTGGCGGCGATCTACGCTCCGCAGACTGCAGTGCTGACAGCGCAGAACGGCATCCCTTGGTGGTATTTCTTCAAGCACGGCGGCCCGCATGAGGGCGCGCGGCTCGAGAGCGTCGATCCCGGCGGCATCATTGCCGACGCTCTGCCGATCGATCGCGTTCTCGCCAGCGTCGTCTATCCGGCCGCAGAGATCGAGCGCCCCGGCGTCATCCGCCATATCGAAGGCTATCGCTTCTCCCTCGCCGAGCTTGACGGCAAACCGACCGAAAGGCTCGAGCGGATCGCCGCGGCCTTCACCCGCGCCGGCTTCAAGGCGCCGATCGTCACCGATATCCGCGCCGAAC
>JAJXZN010000095.1 GCA_021780015.1 Pseudomonadota bacterium | reverse complement strand
ATCTTTGAGGCCGATTTCCTCGCCGATCATCGACTTGCCTTTGGCGACGCATTTCGCGCCGCGCTTGCGGCAGATGTCGAGCACGACGGCATTGGCGGCTTCCGGCGTGCGGGCATAATGCACCGTGCCGCCTGAGGCCAAAACCTTCGCTTCATAGGCTTCGAGATAAAGGTCGAGATGCGCGAGCGTATGCTCCTTGATGTCGCGCGCGGCGTCGCGCAGCGCCTCGAATTCCGGCAGCCGCGCGACGGCCTTGGCGCGCTTGGCGATGAAGCCATCGCGCGAGACAGTGAGCGCCTGCTGCAAATGCGCGTCGCCCAAGGCACGATGCGCGTTGGCGGTGAAATCCGCCGTGCTCAGAGCGGGATGCGAAAAAGTGGATGCCGGTTTTTCGCGTGAATCCCGCTCTGAGTTTTTAGAATCGATCACGTTTATGGTTTTGGATCGATTCGCTCCAAAACCATCGTGATCTGACGGCGCGCTCATCGCTTCCCCGGCGCGCCGATCGCCGGCACATCGGTCATGCCGGCGAGCACTTCGGCGAAATGGCGGACCTCGATCGCGCTGCCCTTGCGCGCCAGCCGTCCGGCGATATTCATCAGGCAGCCCAAATCGCCGGCGAGCAGAACCGGCGCGCCGCTCGCCTCGGCGGCTGCGGCCTTTTCCTCGACAATCGCGGCGGAGATCTCGCCATATTTCACCGCGAACGTGCCGCCGAAGCCGCAGCAGCGCTCATGATCTTCCATTTCGACGAGATCGAGCCCGCGCACCGTGCCGAGCAGTTTGCGCGGCTGATCGACGATGCCGAGCTCGCGCAGGCCGGAGCACGCGTCATGATAGGTCACGCGACGGGGAAATTCGGCGTCGACCGCGCCGACCTTCAAGACGGTGACAAGAAAGTCTGAAAGCTCGTAAACCTTGGCGGCGAAAGCCTGGGCCCTGGCGGCGAATTCGTCGTCGGCGAACAGCGCCGGATAATGTTTCGCCAGCATGCCGGCACAGGAGCCGGAGGGAACGACGATATAATCGTAAGACGCGAAGGCTTCGATCACCGGCCGCGCCAAGTCTTTGGCGAGCCGCCGGTCGCCGGAATTATAGGCCGGCTGGCCGCAGCAGGTCTGCGCCGGCACCGCGACATGGCAGCCAGCGTCTTCGAGCAGCTTGACCGCCGCCCAGCCGATCGACGGGCGGAAGAGATCGACGAGACAGGTGACGAAAAGGCCGATACGCGGCCGATGTGGGACGTCCATAGGGGCCAACTATCGGGCCGGCGCCGGCCGCGTCAACATTGCGAGGGAAAGATGGGTCAGGAGATCGAACACAAATTTTTGGTCGATAAGGCGCGCTGGCGCCCGAGCGGGCCGGGCGTCTTGATCCGCCAGGGCTATCTTTCGACGGACAAGGAGAGGGTCGTGCGCATCCGCAGCGCCGGTCCCGATGCCTACATCACGATCAAGGGGCCGGGGCATATCAGCCGCGCCGAATTCGAATATGCCATTCCGCTCGACGATGCCAATGTGATGCTCGACCAACTCTGCCTGCCGAGCATCATCGACAAGACGCGCTACGAGGAGAACGTCGGCGGCCATAAATGGCAGATCGACGTCTTCCACGGCGACAACGACGGGCTCGTGATGGCCGAGATCGAGCTTAGGCGCGAAGGCGAGGCGTTCGAAAAACCGGATTGGGCCTTGCAGGAGGTGTCCGAGGATCCGCGCTATTTCAACGCAAGCCTATCCAAAGCGCCGTTCAAGACGTGGGACTGATCGCCGGTGCCGTACCGGCCACGGCAAGGCTCTTGCGGTCGCGTGCCGCCCGGCGCATGGTCGGGCCATGACCGGCATTCAATTTCCCACGCCTGATCCCACAATCCTCGCCCGGCGCGAGACGATCATCGCGGGCCTTGCAGCGCTGCTTCCGCCGGAAGCGCTCATCACCACCGAGGACGAGCGGCGCGCCTTCGAGACCGATGCGCTGACGGCTTACCGGCGTATGCCGCTTGCCGTCGTGCTGCCGCGCTCGACGGAAGAGCTTGCGGCCGTCATGGCCTATCTGCATCAAGAGGGCGTGAACGTCGTCGCGCGCGGCGCCGGCACGTCGCTCGCCGGGGGCGCCATCCCGCAAGAGGATGCGGTGGTCGTCGGCGTCGCCAAAATGGCGCGCATCCTCGACATCGACTACGCCAACCGCACGATCCGGGTGCAGGCCGGCGTCACCAACCTTTCGATTTCGAATGCAGTCGCGGCGGAGCGCTTTTTTTATGCGCCGGACCCGTCGTCGCAGCTTGCCTGCACGATCGCCGGCAATATCGGCATGAATTCCGGCGGCGCGCATTGCCTCAAATATGGTGTGACGACCAACAATGTGCTGGGCGTCAAAATGGTGCTCGCCGACGGCACAATCGTCGAGATCGGCGGCGCTTATCTCGACAGTCCGGGCCTCGATCTCATCGGCCTCGTCGTCGGCTCCGAAGGCCAGCTCGGCATCGTGACGGAAGCGACTTTGCGCATCCTGCCGATGCCGGAAGATGCCCGGCCGGTGCTCTTCGGCTTTCCAACAAGCGAGGCGGCGGGCGGCTGCGTCGCCGCGATCATCGGCGCCGGGATCATTCCCGTCGCGATCGAATTCATGGACAAGCTCGCCGTCGAAATTTGCGAGGACTTCGCCCATGCCGGCTATCCGCTCGATGCCGGCGCGCTGCTCATCATCGAGTCGGAGGGCTCTCCCGCCGAGATCGATGCCGAACTCGCCAAGATTGTCGCCATCGCCAAGGAATACGGCGTCAGCGTCGTCAAGGAATCGAAATCGGCGATGGAGACGGCGGCGATCTGGAAGGGCCGCAAATCCGCCTTCGGCGCGACCGGCCGCGTCGCTGATTACATCTGCATGGACGGCACGATCCCGACCGGGCGCCTGCCGCAGGTGCTGCACCGGCTGAACGAGATCGTCGCCGAGCTCGGCCTGCGCGTCGCCAATGTCTTCCATGCCGGCGACGGCAATCTGCATCCGCTCGTGCTCTACAATATCAACGATCCGGCCGAGCAGGCGAAAGCGGAAAAGGCGGGCGAGGAAATCCTGAAACTTTGTGTCGAGGTCGGCGGCTGTCTCACCGGGGAGCATGGCGTCGGCATCGAGAAGCGCGATCTGATGCCGTTCCAGTTCAGCCCGGTCGATCTGGCGCAGCAGATGCGCGTCCGCGCCGCCTTCGATCCCGCCTGGCGGCTCAACCCGGCCAAGGTCTTTCCGCTCGAGGGGCGGGCGGCGGCTTAACGGCGACAGGCCGCGGCTTCCGTGCTAGCTCACCGCCCATGAATGCGATTAGCCCCAAAACCGAGGCCGAGGCCGCCGAAGCCATTGCCGCGGCGCGTGGAAGCCGCCGCATGGCGATCGAAGGCGGCGGCACGCGCGTCGGTCTCGGCCGGCCGGTCGAGACCGACACGAAATTTTC
>JAJXZN010000153.1 GCA_021780015.1 Pseudomonadota bacterium | reverse complement strand
AAAGCCAGGAGCGGATGCTGATGGTGCTCGCGCCCGGCAAGCAACAGCAGGCCGAAGCGATCTTCCGCAAATGGGGCCTCGATTTCGCGATCATCGGCCACACGACCGACGATCTGCGCTTCGTCGTGAAACATCATGGCGTGGTGAAAGCCGACCTGCCGATCAAGGAACTGGGCGACGAGGCGCCGCGTTACGACCGCCCGCATGTGCCGGCGCCGAAACTGCCGGTCATCAAGCCGCAGGACGTACCGGCGCCCAATTCCCATGCCGATGCGCTGTTGCGCCTGATCGGCAGCGCCAACCTCTCATCGAAGCGCTGGGTCTTCGAACAATATGATCATCTGATCCTCGGCAACACGGTGCAGACACCGGGCGGCGATGCGGCCGTGATCCGCTTGGGCGACGGGCCGAAAGGCTTGGCGCTGACGACCGACGTGAACGAGAATTATTGCGCTGCCGATCCGTTCGAAGGCGGCAAGCAGGCGGTGGCGGAAGCCTGGCGCAATCTCTGCGCGGTCGGCGCCCTACCGCTGGCCTGCACCGACAATCTCAATTTCGGCAATCCGGAGCGGCCTGAAACGATGGGCCAGTTCGTCGCCGCGGTCGAAGGTCTGGCGGAGGCATGCACGGCGCTCGATTTCCCGATCGTTTCCGGCAATGTCTCGCTCTACAACGAGAGCCCCGATGGAGCGATCCTGCCGACCCCGGCGATCGGCGGCGTCGGCCTCATCGACGATGTATCGAAGACCGCGTCGATCTCGTTCAAGCGCGCCGGCGAAATGATCCTGCTCATCGGCGAAACGAAGGGCTGGCTCGGCCAATCCGCCTATCTGCGCGACATCTGCGAACGTGAAGAGGGCGCCCCACCGCCGGTCGATCTCGGCTTGGAGAAGAAGACCGGCGACTTTATCCGCGGTCTCGTCCGCGCCGGAACGGTGACGGCAGCGCACGATCTGTCGGAGGGCGGCCTCGGCGTCGCGCTGGCGGAGATGGCGCTCTCAGGCGGCCTTGGCGCCTTCATCGAAGTCGCGACGGAGATTCCGCTGCACGCCTTCCTTTTCGGCGAGGATCAGGCGCGTTATCTTTTAACCTGCAAGCCGGACGCCGCGGCGGCCATCAAGGACGGCGCCGGCGCGCAAGGCATCGCCTGTCGGGCGATCGGCACCACAGGCGGCGATACGTTGACCATTGCGGGGGGCGCCGCCATATTGCTCAGCGACTTGCGGCAGCGGCATGACTCCTGGCTGCCGGACTATATGCGGGGCGAGCTTATTCTGGAGGAGCATGTCTGATGCCGATGGCCGCGGCCGAGATCGAAGAATTGATCGTCGCGTCGATCCCCGACGCCAAGGTCGAAATCCGCGACCTCGCCGGTGACGGCGACCATTATGCGGCGACGGTCATCTCGCAGGAATTCGCCGGCAAGTCGAAACTGCAGCAGCACCAACTCGTCTATAAGGCGCTCGGCGGCCATATGGGCGGCGCGCTGCATGCCTTGCAACTGCAGACCTTCGCCCCGAAATAACGCAGATACGCGCGTGATCGCCTTCGAAAAGGTCTGCAGCCTTTCGGGATCATGCGAGCAAAGAGGGATGGACCATGTCCGATATTCACGACCAGATTAAGTCGATTGTCGATCAGAACGCCGTCGTCCTGTTCATGAAGGGCACACCGGACTTCCCGCAATGCGGCTTCTCTGACCAGGCGGTGCGAATCCTGCGCTATATCGACGTCGACTTCAAAGGCGTGAATTGCCTGGAGACCGACGAATTACGCCAGGGAATCAAGAGCTTTTCCAACTGGCCGACGATTCCACAGCTCTATCTCAAGGGCGAATTCGTCGGCGGCGCCGACATCCTGCGCGAGCTCTTCCAGTCGGGCGAATTGTTTACCGCACTGACCGAGAAGGGCATTGCCTTCAAGGCGCCGGCCGGAGCGCAAGCCTAAGCCGCAGGGCTTGATTGCGCCCGCGAAATCGGGCATAGCACCGCCACGTCGCGCGGCCACTGGCCGCGCTTATGCTTGGGCCGGCCGGGCTTTTCGCCACTGGGTCTGAACAGGCGCTCCCGAAAATCCGATGCGCCGGCTTAAGCCGGCTTGATTGACCCAGGCTGATATCATGAAGGTCCGCAATTCCTTGAAGTCGCTGCGCCGCCGCCATCGCGCCAATCAATTGGTGCGCCGCAAGGGCCGCGTCTACATCATCAATAAGGTGCAGAAGCGCTATAAGGCGCGGCAGGGCTGATCTTCGCTCGTCCTCCTGTCATTTTGACTTTCGTCGGCGCTGCTCTAATTTGAGTTGATGCGCTTGCGCCTTTCGCCTTGGCAAGCCCTGCTTGCCGCCGCTCTGCTGCCGCTGCTCTCAATCAACCGTGCCTTCGCCGGCGACGACGGCGCGTCTGCGCCCTGGCCGGACGGCTCCTCCGGCGAAGTCTTGAAGCTGCCGGGCATGCCGCCGATGCGGCTGCCGCCGGGCATTCATATTTTCGGCTCGGACGGGCAGGAGCTGCATTTCGGCCCGGCGCAGGGTTTCGGCCAGCAGCCTTTCGACGACGGCTCGCTGGCGCCGCACCACCAATTGCCGCAACAGCCGCCGCCCGAGGATGCGGCGACGCGTGCCGCCAAGGCCAAGGCCGCGCGCGCCGAGGCGTTGAAACGCGCCATGGCGCCGCAGCCGACGCATGCCGCCCTGCGCGCCGAGGCGCTCGATACGCTGTTCAAAAAGCTCGCGGCCGCACGTGATGCCGACGAGGCGGACGGGATCGCCGCGGCGATCGAGCATGTCTGGGGCCAATCCGATTCGGATACGGCGACGCTGCTGATGGATCGCGCTCTCGCCGCGCAGCAGGGCGGTCATCTGCCGCTGTCTCTGGCGCTGCTGGATAAGGTCGTGGCGCTCGAGCCGGGCTGGGCGGAAGCCTGGGACAAGCGCGCCGGAACACGCCTTCTCGGCGGCGATCTCAGCGGCGCCGCCGACGATTTTCAGCATGTCTTGAAGCTCGAGCCGCGGCAATTTTCGGCCCTGGTCGCGCTCGGCTTCATCCTGGAGAAGCAGGGCTTCGACCGGCGGGCGCTCGAAGCCTTCCGCAAGGCCTTGGCGCTCAATCCGCAGCAGCCCGAGATCCAGTCGATCGTCGAAAAGCTGCGCACCGAGATCGAAGGCCGCGATATCGAAGAGGAATATGGCAGCCTGAAGTCTGCACGGGATTTGAATCAACGCATTGAAAAAGAGATCAAGGAATTGGAAGAAGAACGAAAAAAGAAGAAAGACGACGACAACAATATCCTCTTCCCAGAGTATGACCACAAGAAAAGAAAGAAAAAGGAGTTGAAGAACCCAAAGCATGCAAAGGAAAATCAGGAAGTAGTACCAAGATCCCTGGCCCTCAAAGCCCTCTCAAAAACTCCCATAGTATGTTCGAACACGGTCCTTGCCAACTCTTCCTTCCGATA
>JAJXZN010000228.1 GCA_021780015.1 Pseudomonadota bacterium | reverse complement strand
CCGGTCGCGTGGTCAAGACCGGGCAGGTCGTTGCCTTGATCGAGGCCGGCGCATGAGGGCGATGGGCTTCGATCTGCAAAGCCTGCGCCGCTTCTATCGCGAGGGACGTTGCACACCCGTCGATGTCGCGGCCGAGGCGCTAAGACGCATCGTCGCGTATCGCGACCCGGCGGTGTGGATATCCCGCGTCGAGGAATCGGCCGTCATGGCCCGCGCCGAGGCCTTGGCCGCGCGGCGCGGCGATTTCGAGGCCTTGCCGCTTTATGGCGTGCCTTTCGCGGTCAAGGACAATATCGATTGCGCCGGCCTGCCGACAACGGCGGGCTGCCCGTCCTTCGCCTATATGCCCCAAGCGGATGCGAGCGTGGTGGCGCGGCTTCTGGCCGCCGGCGCCATGCTCCTCGGCAAGACCAATCTCGACCAGTTCGCCACCGGCCTGGTCGGCACGCGCTCGCCTTACGGCGCGCCGCGCTGCGTGTTCGACGAACGCTATATTTCGGGCGGTTCGAGTTCGGGCTCGGCGGTCGCGGTGGCCGCGGGCCTTGTCTCCTTCGCGCTCGGCACGGACACGGCCGGCTCGGGCCGCGTGCCGGCCGCGTTCAATAATATCGTCGGCGTCAAGCCCACGAAGGGTCTCGTCAGCACGCGCGGCGTGGTGCCGGCTTGTCGCAGCCTCGACTGCGTCTCGGTGTTCGCGCTCACGGTCGGCGATGGCGATGGCGTGCTGCGCCTGGCCGAAGGTTTCGATGCCGCCGATCCGTTCTCGCGCAAACCGCGCGAAGCCGTCTTGCCGCGCGAGGGCTGGCGCTTCGGCGTGCTCAAGGGCGCCGATCTCGCTATCGCGCCGGAGCCGGCCGCGCTCTACGAGGCCGCGGTTGCGCGCTTGGCGGCGCTCGGCGGCAGGCCTGTGCCCTTCGATTACGCACCCTTCGCCGCCGCCGCGCAGCTTCTCTATGGCGGGGCCTTCGTCGCCGAGCGTCTTGCCGCCATTCGCGGCTTCGCAGCGATGCACGAGGCCGAGATGGATGCGAGCGTGCGCGCCATCCTTGCCGGCGCGCGCGCCTATGACGCCGCCTCGGCATTCGAGGCGACATATCGGCTGGCCGAATTGCGGCGCGAGACCGATGCGATCTGGACGCGGATGGATGTGATGCTGCTGCCCACGGCGCCCGAGCAATTCACGGTCGAGGCGATCGCCGCCGAGCCCATCGCCCGCAATGCCCGGCTCGGCCGCTTCACCAATTTCGTCAATCTTCTCGATGAATGCGCCATCGCCGTGCCGGCCGGTTTTTCCGCGCAGGGTCTTGCCTTCGGCGTCACGCTGATTGCGCCGGCGGGTGCCGATCACGCCTTGGCCCCGCTCGCGGATCGGCTGCACCGCGCGGCCCTGGCGGGTCTTGGCGCAAACCGGCATGCCGCGCTGCCGGAGGGCGGCATGTTGCATGAGACGGCGAGCGAGGATCGCGTCGAACTCTTCGTGGTCGGCGCCCATCTGCGCGGCATGCCGCTCAACCGCGAGCTTGCGGAATTGGACGGCGTTTTCGTGCGCGAGATTCGCACCGCCCCGGGCTATCGCCTTTACGTGCTGGACGGAACGACGCCGCCGAAGCCCGGCCTCGTCTATCGTTGCGGAAGCGACACGCAAGGAATCCTCGGCGAAATCTGGTCGCTCGCGCCGGAGGCTTTCGGCCGTTTCGTCGCACGCATCCCCGCGCCGCTCGGCATCGGCAAGGTGATTCTGGAAGACGAAAGCCGGGTGAGCGGATTTCTCTGCGAGGCTTATGCCGTCGAGGGCGCGCAGGACATCACCGCGCTCGGCGGCTGGCGGCGCTATATCGCGACACGATGAGGGGCGATTGTGGGCGCCGGGTGCGCGCCCGCGGCATCCCGCCACGCGAATAACGGCGCCTTCTCATGGGTGAATATCGTCCAGAGCGGCGCGCAGCCGCCCGGTGGCGCGCTCGATCTCGGCGAGGTCCATGCTGGCGAAGCCAAGACGCGCGGCCTCGACCTGCCGCGACGTGGTGACGAAGGCACTGGCCGGCAGGATGACCACGCCATGGCGCGCAGCCGCCTCCGCCAGCCGATCGAGGTCGGTGCCGTTGAAATGAACCCAGAAGGCCAGGCCGCCATCCGGCACGGCAAACGCGATGCGCGCGCCGAACAGGCTGGTCAGCAATTCGGCGAAATGTGCCCGCCGCTCGGCGTAGAGCTTCATCACCTTGCGCGTATGGCGGCGCAACTCGCCGGAATCGATCAGCTCGGCGACGGCGCCCTCCGTCGCCGGATCGCCCTGGCGGTCGATCATCATGATCTCGCTGGCGGCGCGGTCGATGAAGGATCGGGGTCCGGCGAGATAGCCAAGACGTAGGCTGGGGCTGAGGATTTTCGAAAGCGAGCCGATATAGACAACCTTGCCCGACATATCGACGCTGGCGAGCGGCAGCATGGGCTGATGCACGAAATGGAATTCGTGGTCGTAATCGTCCTCGACGATGGCAAAGCCGAATTGGGCGGCCAGCATCAGCAGGCGCAGCCGGCGCTCGGGCTTCATCAAAACCGTGGTCGGGAATTGGTGATGAGGCGTGACATAGACGGCGCGCACCCGTTTCTTGCGGCAGATCTTTTCGAGTTCGTCGACGCGCATGCCCTGGGCATCGAGGCCGACGGCCACGACTTCGGCCCCCGCCAGACGGAAGGCTTCACGCGCCGGCGGATAGCTGAATTCCTCCATCACGACGGCATCGCCAGGACCGGCGAGGATGCGCGCGGCCAGATAGATCGCCATCTGGCTGCCGCGGGTCAGGCAGATATTGTCGGCGGTGGTGTTGAGGCCGCGATCCATGTTGAGCATCGAGGAGATGGCCTTGCGCAAATCTTCGCTGCCGCGCGGATCGCCATAGCCGAGCCGGCCGCGCCGCGCGGCATGGGCAAGGGCGTTGCGGTAAGCCCGCGTCCAGGCATCGATGGGAATAAGCCGCGTATCGGGCGCGCCGTCGTCGAAGACGAGCATATTCCGCTCGGGCAGGATCAGCGGGATGTTGGGTGCTTTGCCGACCAGGCGGAAATCCGGCCGTTCGGGCAAGGGGCCGTCGCGGCGCACCTCGCCACGGTCGATATCGGGCAGATGCGCCGAGACGAAAGTGCCGCGCGTTTTCTCGCTCGCCAGCCAGCCTTGCGCCTCCAGCTCGGCATAGGCCTGGACAATGGTTTTGCGATTGATGCCAAGGCTTTCGCCGAGTTCCCGCGTGCCGGGCAAGGCCGAACCCTCCCGTGTGCTGGTGCTGGTCACGGATATGGCGTTGGTGCAGAAGAATGTGCCGGGCAGCGGCCTGATCTACGTCTGGGATGCCCGCACCGGCCAGCCGCTGCCGGAGAAATCGGTCCGTTTCTACGAGCACTGGCAAATCTACAACCAGAAGAACCAGCGGAACGATTGCTTTTGGGATTCGGCCACC
>JAJXZN010000088.1 GCA_021780015.1 Pseudomonadota bacterium | reverse complement strand
AGGCTCGCCGAGGACGTCATGCGCGAAGTCAAGGCGATCGGGGAAGCGCTCGGCATCCGCTTCCGCATCCCGCTCGAAAAGCGGATCGCCGGTGCCGAAGCCGTCGGTCCGCATAAGACCTCGATGCTGCAGGATGTCGAGACTGGTCGCGCGCTCGAAGCCGATGCGCTGCTCGGCTCGGTCATCGAGCTTGGGCGCATCGTCAACGTGCCTTCGCCGCATCTCGATTCGCTCTATGCGCTCGTCAAGCTTCTTGGTGAAACGCTGGCCCGGGAAAAGGGCCGCCTCGTCGTCGAGCCGGCTTAGCCGGCGCTTTATTGGGGAATAGACATGAGTTCGATCCGGACCTTGCAAGACCTGCTCGCTGTCGGGCGCGGCGATGCCGCCGCCATCACGGCGCCCGGCGCGCGGGACCTCACCTATGACGCCTTCCGCAAGCTCGTCGGCGGCACGATCGCGACGCTCAACGGTTTTGGCATCGGCCGCAACGATCGCATTGCCATCGTCCTGCCCAACGGGCCGGACATGGCGACGACGTTCGTCGCTGTTGCCACCGGAGCAACGGCCGCGCCGCTCAATCCCGCCTACAAGGCGGACGAGTTTGAATTCTATATGAGCGACCTCGGCGCCAAGGCCCTGATCGTCGAGGCCGGCAGCAAGTCGCCGGCAATCGAGGTCGCGCGCAAGCTCGGCATCACGGTCTTGACGCTGACACCCGATGCGGGCGGCATCGCCGGTACCTTCACACTCTCGGGCGGCGTGCCGAAGGCCGCAGCCAACCCCGGCGCCGGCGCAAGCGACGATGTCGCGCTCATCCTGCATACATCGGGTACGACATCGCGGCCGAAGATCGTGCCGCTGACGCAGGCCAATGTCACCGCCTCGGCGCAGAACATCGCGACCAGCCTCGAATTCTCCGATGCCGATCGCGGCCTCAACATCATGCCGCTGTTTCACATCCATGGGCTGATCGCGGGCCTGCTGGCGCCGCTTTCACGTGGCGGCCAGATTTTCTGCACGCCGGGATTCAATGCCCTCAAATTCTTCGCCTGGATGGAAGAGTGCAAGCCGACCTGGTACACGGCGGTGCCGACCATGCATCAGGCGATCCTGGCGCGGGCCGGACATAACAAAGCGACCATCGCACGCTATCCGCTGCGCTTCCTTCGCTCTTCATCAGCGTCGATGCCGCCGCAATTGATCAGCGAGCTTGAGGCGACCTTCAACGCGCCGCTGATCGAAGCTTATGGCATGACCGAAGCCTCGCATCAGATGGCCTCCAATCCCCTGCGCGGCAAGCGCAAGCCCGGCGCCGTCGGGCTGCCGGCCGGTCCCGAGATCGCCATCATGGACGAGGACGGCAACCTGCTTGGCACCGGCGAGATCGGCGAAGTCGTCATTCGCGGCGCCAACGTCACCCAAGGCTATGAGAACAATCCCAAAGCCAACGCCAGCGCCTTCACCAACGGTTGGTTCCGGACCGGCGACCAAGGCATGATCGACGCCGAAGGCCACTTGAGCCTGACCGGCCGCATCAAGGAAATCATCATCCGCGGCGGCGAAAAGATCTCGCCGCGCGAAGTCGATGAAGCGCTGCTCGATCACCCGGCCGTCGAACAAGTCGTCACGTTCGCCCTGCCCCACGACAAGCTCGGCGAGGAAGTCGCCGCCGCCGTCGTTCTGCGCGAGGGGCAAGCGGCGACGGAATCGGAGCTGCGCGATTTCTTGTCGGCGCGGCTCGCGGCGTTCAAGACACCGCGAAAGATTATCTTTCTCGCTGAAATTCCGAAGGGCGCGACAGGCAAATTGCAGCGCATCGGCCTCGCCCAAAAGCTCGGCCTCGCTTAGGCACGTGCGGCCGTTTCTGCGTAGAACGAGTCTGCGCCAAACAAATCGGGACGCCCGCAGGCGTCCCATTTTTATGACCTCAACAGTTCGAAACCGAGCGCGTGCGCGGCTCGCCCGTGTCCTCATCGTGCACTGTCTTCGTATGCGTTTCGCAGCCGGTTCCCGGGCCGTCCCGCCCGACGTGTACACCGACGACGCCCGGAACACCGACATAGGCGCCGCCATGCGGATGCGAGTCGTAATGCTCGGTATGCGTCGTTGTCACTTCGTCGGCCTGCACGACCGGCGCGGAAAGCCAAAAGATCGCGCCTGCTGCAAGCGCGAGCTTACCCATTGTTTGCATTTTCCTCTCCCTCGTTGAGGACCGCGGGAGCGGTCCTGCCAGCAACGGCCATGGCCAAATCCGGTTCCGCGAAAACACTGCGCTTGCTGCAATGACGCGAGCGCGGCGTTTCCGCGCCGCTATATTCGGCCCAGGAGAACGAGGATGATGACGATGAGCAGGATGAGTCCGATGCCGCCGGACGGGTAATAGCCCCAGCCAGACGAATACGGCCAGCTCGGCAGACCGCCGATCAAAAGCAATATCAGGATAATGATCAAAATCGTCGAAAGCATGAGGCTCCTCCACCTGAGCTTTGCGTGATGCTCAGGCGAGGCTAACGGCGAAGTGAACTGTGAGTTCCCGTTGCGTCGCGCCAAGCGCTATTGCGCTGCGGTCAACAGGCTGGGGCGCGTATGATCGAGGTAGGCTTTCAGCATGGCCGCGCGCAGGCCATTGGCAAAGCCCGAAGGGTGGCCGTCACCGACGATGATCAAAGCCTTCCCCGGATAAGCGCGCAGGTCGAGCGTGACATCGAGTACATCGAGACCCGCGCCGCGCATTTTCGCGATAATGTCCTCATCGTTGTAATGCGCATGACGCAGCCATTTCGCATTGTCGCTGTCGTCGCGGATATAGAGGATGATTGTCGGAGCGCCATATTGGACGCGCGCCAACGCCGCCGCCTGGGCGAGGATTGCGACGTAGAGATCGATGTCTTCGTCGCGCGGACCGCCGAAGACCGGTTCGATGAACGCCTGATACATCGCAGTATTGCGGAATAGTTCGGCCAAAACCGTGCCTTGCGCCGCGCAGGTGCCGCGAAAGACCGGCCGGCCGCTCTCGAGGACATAACGCGGGGCACGCAGCATGAAGCCATCGATACAGGCCGCCCGCGTGACGTGGAAAGCCGCGGTCTCGTAGACGAAGAGCTTGACGCGGCCGCGGAGCTGTTTGTCGTAGAGCTTGGTTTCGAGCGCACGCAAGAACTGTTGCGGCCCGTAGCCCGGAAATCCGAAATTCGTGACCCCGAGCTTTCGGCGATAAAGATCGGAAAAAATCTGCGGCAACGTCGCGTTGTCATCGAGGCCGGTGCCAAAAACGAAGGAATCACCGAAGAATGCGACGAGCGGTCCGTCCGGTGCGGATATGACTTTGCGGTTGAGAGCATCGTCGATCGTATAATGCGCGTCATAAATGACGCGGTTCGACCTCGCGAAAAATTTTCTATTTCGGAAGATGCCGGGATGCTGGGCGCCCCAGCCAAGGATCGGCCGATTTCCGGAATAGCCG
>JAJXZN010000312.1 GCA_021780015.1 Pseudomonadota bacterium | reverse complement strand
GATTGTTCGCCGCGTGAAATAGGATCGAAGTCCCGGCGCTGCCGGTGCGTTCGCGCAGCGCCGCGAGCACGAGCCCGAGGGGAAACACCGCCAGCGCATAAAGATGCGTCGATTCGTAATGCGCGACGCCGAACAGCAGCGCCGAAATCACGATCGCCGGCCAGCGCCCCCAGCGGGCGCGCAGGCTGGTAAAAATCCAGCCGCGAAAATATGTCTCCTCGGCGATAGGCGCCATGACCGCCGCCATGACGAGCAGGAGGCCGGCGGCGCGAGGATCGCGCGGAATCAAAAGCCAGCTGTCGGATTTCGGATAGAAATAGCTGAGCGCGGCGCTCGAGGCCAAGCCATAGACGAGGCCGGCTATGGCAAGCATCCAGAGCACTTTATCGCGAAGCGGCCAGATCGGCGGCGTCCAGGCGACGAGGCCGCGCCAATCCTTGCCGCCGCGCCAGCGCGCGATGAGAAGGATGGCGGCCAGCGCCGCGGCATAGAAAAAGGCTCCGAGCCCGATTTGCGCGACGCCGAATTCGTTGTTGACCTCAAGAGCGGCGAGGAGCGCGGCGACCGTTGCATTGGCTGCGGCCTTGCCGTGCAGCAATGCGATCGCGAGATAGCCGCTGCCGGCGATCGCCGCCATCAGGATGACCGCGAGCCCAAGCGCCGCGACGAGGCTCAGGCAAAGGCCGATCGTTTTATAAGGCGCGGGCTTTGTCTCGGCGGGCGCGGGGTCCATGGTCGGCCTATGTCCGGCATTCAGAATCTGATCTCGGCGCATCGCATTCTCGTGGCCGGCGCGAAAGGGGCGAAGCGGTCGCATCCCCAATTTCGCGGCTGAAGCAAAGCTTCGGGGAAAACTTCCGACTTTGGCCGCGCCATCGCCCTGGGACTTTCTAATTCACCCGTCTCTGCCTATATTTGGGCCGCTGCCTTGCGGCAGCTATGGCGATAAACGGCATCGCAATAAGCTCTTCGGACCCGGGGGCGGTACCCGGCGCCTCCACCAGAGCGCGTCATGTGTCAATGGCGCGTTCCGGCGGGGGCGAAATAGGTTCGACGGGGAGTGTAAAGGGTGTTCTTTCGCTCGGCATGGTTCCACCGTCATCGGGCTAAACCTATAGTTGCCAACGACAACTATGCTCCGGTTGCCCTCGCCGCGTAATGCGGTAACGGTACCGATTCAAAGCCCTTGGGGTTAGCCCCTCAAGGCGGGGTTCGGAGGCACCTGGCAACAGAAGCCTCCACTTCCCCCGGGGCGGGATATTGGAATGACGACCGATCTGATCCGCTACGATCTTCTGGTGCAGGAGGCGCTACGCTCGGTTTTGCGCCGCGTCCTGGCCGATGCCGCCCGCGACGGCCTGCCCGGCAATCATCATTTCGTCATCGCCTTCCGCACCGATGCCCCGGGCGTGCGCGTGCCGAACAAATTGCGGGAACGATATCCGCAGGAAATGACCATCGTCCTGCAGCACGAATTCTGGGATTTGACGGTGGGTGAGCAGGCGTTCGAGGTTCGGCTCAATTTCGACCGCAAGCCGGAGATTTTGATCATCCCCTTCGATGCGGTCACCGGCTTCTTCGATCCGGCCGTCGAATTTGGCCTGAAATTCGAAATGGCGGCCGAACCGGCCGGCGCCGCACCCGCCGTTGCCGCGCCGCAAGCGCCGGCGCCGCGCTCGGCCCCGCCGGAAAAGACCAAGCCCCGCGGCAGCGGCAGCGAACCCGCCGAGATCAATCCGAAACAGCCGGACTTGGCCGAAGCCGCCAAGCCGGCAGAGGCCAAAGCCGCGGCGAAGACCGCGCAGAAGCCGGAGGAGACGCCGTCCGACACGCCGGCCAAGGTCGTCTCCATCGACGCCTTTCGCAAGAAATGAGCGAGATCGTCAATCTGCGCCGGGCGCGCAAAGCCAAGGCGCGGGCCGCGGCAGCCGACACGGCGGCGCAGAACCGGCTGCGCTTCGGCGTCAGCAAGAGCGAGCGTGCGCTTGCGGCTGCGACCGGCGATCTCGAACGCCGCCATCTTGATGCGCATCGCCGCGACCCCGAACCCGGTTCCGACAATGGCTGAGCCGGCCGCGACGGCCCTCGCCAAACATTCGCTCACGATCGCCGGCCACCGCACCAGCATTTCACTCGAGCACGCGTTCTGGGACGGCCTGCGCGAGATCGCTCATGCGCGCGGCCTGTCACTTGCGGCGCTGATCGGCGAGATCGATGCGCGGCGTGGCGGCGCCAATCTTTCCTCCGCCATTCGCGTTTTCGTCCTGGAGACGGTGGTTTCTGGCGCCCGGAAGGCCGAGCGCGTGACCGCTCAATAACGCCCGGCCGCACTCGGATCGGCTGGAACCGCCGGCGGCGGCGCGGCCGGCGTGGGCGCCGTTGCCGCGGGCGGCATGGCCGGCGATGACGGCACCGGGCTGATCGGCAAAGGCTGCGCCTTCTGCTTTTCCAGCGCCAGCAATTGCCGCAGCCGCCCCATCGTCGCCTCGCGCTCGCGGGCGCGCTCGGCGGCATGTTTCACGTCGTCGCTCGCTTGCAGTCTCTCGGCCTCCTGGCGGCGCAGCGCTTGCAGGCGGTTCAGCGCAACGGCATGTTCGTGGAAGACGAATTCCTGCGCCTCGATGCGCGCCGTTTCGCGCGCAATGGCGCGTGCCGCGAGCGCATTGACGAAGCTCGACGCATCGAGATTGCGCAGCGGATGATCGAGCGGACCGCTCCATTCGACGGCGACCTGCGGCGGTGCGCCGGTCCAGTTCCGCGGCAGTGCCGTGAGCGTCAGGACGCTGCTTTGATCGAGCGAAAGATTGCGCAGATCGAACGCCGCCTGCGTCTGCTGCATCACGCCGGAATTGCCGCCCACCGGCGTCGACGCCTTGCCGGTGAGGCGCAACACGCCCGCCGCCAGCCCGGCATCGAAATCCGCCGCGTCGACCGAAAGCGCATGCCGGTCGAACGCGTCGGACAAAGCCCGATCGATCTCGGTCTCGTCGATGCTTAAGCGCTCTTCGTCGACATCGCTCAAGACCTGCGCCAGCGCGCTCGGATCGCTGCGCATCAGCAAAATGTCCTTGAAATTGAGCGCGCCGGAGCCGGCGAGCCCGGTGACAAGCGCATGGGCGCTTTGACCTGTGCCGGCGAAATCGAATTTTCCCGAGACGCGGGCGCGCGCCGTCGGCAGGTCGAGCGCATAATCATCCAGGCTCAAATGGCCCGCGGCCGCAGCGGTTGTGCCGTCGCGCTGCAAGGTGAGATCGGCGAAGAGGCGGCCCTCGCCGAGCTTCGCCGAAAAATGTTGCAGGCCGATCTGGCCGCCGGCCAGCGATAGATCGAAATCGGCGTCATGGGCATCGATCGTCGGCGCGATGCTGAACGTGCCGGCATGCAAGGCGACGAGCGCCGGCGGCAGCGTGACCGGCGCGGCGAACGGTGCGTCGGACCAGAGCGCGCCGGGCTTTGCCGGACGCGGCGGTCCC
>JAJXZN010000082.1 GCA_021780015.1 Pseudomonadota bacterium | reverse complement strand
GCTAAAGGCCAAGGCCGCCGCCTGGCCGGGCCTCGTCGGTATGGACCTTGTCCCCGCCGTCACGCGCACGCAGCGCGCCGATTGGGACGAAACAAGCTGGCAGCCGGAGACCGGCTACGGCCGGCTCGGCACGCCGAAATTCCATGTCGTCGCCATCGACTATGGCATCAAGCGCAACATTCTGCGGCTGCTCGCCGATCTCGGCTGCGCCGTCACCATCGTGCCGGCGACGACGAGCGCGGCGGAGATCATCGCGCTGAAACCCGACGGCATCTTTCTCTCGAACGGCCCCGGCGATCCGGCGGCGACGGGCGAATATGCCGTGCCGGTCATCCGCGACCTGATCGATCGCAAGATTCCGACCTTCTGCATCTGCCTCGGCCATCAGATGCTGGCGCTCGCCATCGGCGCCAAGACGATGAAGATGCATCAGGGCCATCACGGCGCCAATCATCCGGTGAAGGATTTCACCACCAACAAGGTCGAGATCGTCTCCATGAACCACGGCTTCGCCGTCGATCGTGAGACTTTGCCGGACTTCGCCGAAGAGACGCATGTCTCACTTTTCGACGGCTCCAATTGCGGCATTGCCTTGAAGGACCGGCCGGCCTTCTCGGTGCAATATCACCCCGAGGCTTCGCCCGGCCCGCAGGACAGCCATTATCTCTTCCAGCGCTTCGTCGACATGATGGAAAAGGCGAAGGAAAAGACGCCGGCCTGACCGGCGCCAGGCTCATACCCAGCGCTGGCGATAAGCCTAGAACGGACCGCGTTTGGCCAAGGCATCGAAGGCCTTGGCGAGATCGCCGATGCGCGTCTGATAGGCGTGGGCCAGACACTGCGCATCGCTTTTGCACGCATCACGCACCGCAATCCACTTGCGCTGCGCATCCATGATGTCGCCGCGCTGTCCCATTGCGACGAGCGAGGTGATGAGACCATAGAGCGTCGCGAGCCGCGCCTCGTCCTGGCCAAGCCCGTAATTGCCGCAGATCGTCGTCTCGGCGGGGTTCGACGCCTTGCTACAGTTGATCGGCGCATAGGCGGCCGTCTGGCCGAAGCACGGTGCGGACGCGACGGCCGA
The DNA here is from genome assembly GCA_021780015.1 of Pseudomonadota bacterium. Classification (GTDB taxonomy): domain Bacteria; phylum Pseudomonadota; class Alphaproteobacteria; order Rhizobiales; family Beijerinckiaceae; genus Methylovirgula. Next base: position 2,399 of record JAJXZN010000082.1, on the reverse strand, counting down.
GCCGAAAAGTAGAATGAGCATGATGAACCGGCGACGCATCATGATTGAATCCATTGGCTGAAGAGCGGGTAGGACGGAAATGCTCCGGCGCGCGAGTGAGCCTTACGCGCCGCTCACTTGCAGCCGTTCTCGACCGAACGCAACAGCGGATTGAACTCCGCCGCGGTGAGATAGGCCGCGAATGTGCCGCCGGGATAGCGCGGATGGCCGGTGCGCGTCACCGGGCCGAAGGACGTCACCGCGAGGAGAACGTTGTGACCCTGGCCTTCGCCGGCGTCGGGATGCGCCACCCAGGCGCCGCCGCTCATGCCTTGCGTCGCATCGGTGACGGGACCCCATTGGACGATGAGGTTGGGGCTCGCCGCGGCGCCGAACGGCAGCGCGTCGGCCGGGAAAATAATGCCCGGCGCCTTTTGAATGACGGTGCCTTCGAGAATGTCGCCGGGGTAGCCGATGCGCGCGGCATGCGTATATTGGCCCTTCCAGTCGAGCGCGTAAGGCATTGCGCCGTTCGGACTTTTGCGGTCGACGAGCAGCATGGCGAAATCATGCTGTGTCGCATTGTAAAAGGCCGCGTCCTGATCGCTGGCGTCCAGGCTGGCGTAATTTTGCGGCATGCTCCACAGCGGATTGGCTTCGCCGCAGACGATCCTGAACGGCATTCCCGCCTGATTTTGATATTGCAGCCAGAACACGCCCTTCGTCACATCGGGCCAGGGTCCGAGCGGATTACTGGGCAGGTCGCGCAGGCAATGGCCGGCGGTCAAGACCACGCGCGGCGCGATGAATTGGCCCGTGCAGAGGCTGCCGGCGTTGGGATTCTTCGGCGTCGGATTGGGAATGATGAGCAGGCCGGCCCATTTGTACGGCGCGACGCTGGGATTGCCGCTTGTTGCTTCCGGCGGGTCGGCATCGCCGGGCATGAGAAATTGCGCCTTCGCATGTGCGCCGATTATGACAAAAATAAATAACGCCAACGGCAATGACAGACGCATGAGCCACCTGCGCGATCGCTCGAAATGCACGGATGATAACAAAGTGCGAGGCGACCGCAAGAATGCGCGTAGATCACGATGATTTCGGATCGAAGCGATCTGAAATCATGAACGTGATCGATTCTCATAGTTTAGAGCGGGATTTTGCGAAAAACCGCTGACACTTTTTCGCATCCCGCTCTAGCGGCATCCGTTGCGTACGGAGATGAGCAGCGGATCGAATTCCACGGCTTTGAGATAAGCGGCAAACGAGGCGCCCGGATAGATGACTTTGCCCTTTTTGCCGACGGCGACGAAAGACGAGACCGCGATCAGGACATTGTTGCCCTTGGCTTCGCGCGGATCCGGATGCACGACCCAGGCGCCGCCGCTCATGCCTTCCGTCGCATCGACCACCGGGCCCCATTGCCCGATGATATTGGGCGAGCCGGCCATCGGAATCGCATCGGACGAAAACACGATGCCGGGCGCCTTCTGGATCACCGTCGCATCGAGAATGTCGGCGGGATAACCGATCCGCACGGCGCGGGTATATTTGCCCTTCCAGTCGGTCTCATGAGGCATGAAACCGGTCGGGCTCGTGCCGTCGACGAGTAGCATCGCGTAATCGTGCTCGAAGGCTTTGTTCAGCGCAGCATTCTGATCGGCGGCGCTGAGCTGCGCATAATTTTGCGGCAGGGCCCAGAGCGGATTGGTCTCGGCGCAGAGAATTCTGAACGGAATGCCCGAGCGGTTTTGATATTGCAGCCAGAATGTGCCGGCGCTCGTGAGATCCGGCCAGGGGCCGGCGGGATTTTCGGCAATATTGCGCACGCAATGCCCCGCCGTCAGCACGACATTGGGCGCGATGAACTGGCCGGTGCAGGTGCCGACCTCATTGTGCGAAAGACTGACGACGAGCATGCCGGCCCATTTGAATGGTGCAAGTCCCGGATTGCCGATCGCAACCTCGTCCTCCTTGGGATCGGGCGGCGGCAGAATTTGCGCCGTCGCTGCAATGCTCGTGAACAAGAGACCGATCAAGAAAACGAGAAAAGAAATCCGCATGGCCCACCCGGCGCGCTCAATGCGCCGACGATAGCAAAGCGAAGCCCGCACTAAAATAGTCGCACGCGATCTGGCGTGCGCCGGCGCCGCGCGGCTATAGTCGGGCATTGCCGTCGCGGAGTGATCCCATGACGAAATCTCATTGGTATGCGCGCGCACTGTTGCTTTGTCTTTTGGCCGCCGGGCCCGCATTGGCGCAGCCGCCGGCGGGGCTGCGAACCAAACTCGCCGGCCATTGGCGGCTTCAATCGATCGATGTCAGCGGCAATGCGCCTTATGGCGCCAAGCCGCAGGGCTCGATGTTCCTCGACAGCGCGGGCCGCTATTCCGTCATCGTGATCAGCGACGGCGGGGCGC
>JAJXZN010000091.1 GCA_021780015.1 Pseudomonadota bacterium | reverse complement strand
AGGCCGGCACGGTCGCGGTGCTCGCTGGCGGCCATGACCGCATCTATCCCGCCGAGCATCAAGCGGTTCTCGAGTCGCTGCTGGCGTGTGGCGCGGCGGTGAGCGAAATGCCGTTCGGCTGGGAGGCGCGTGGGCGCGATTTTCCGCGCCGCAATCGGATTATTTCCGGCCTCGCCAATGGCGTCGTCATCGTCGAGGCGGCGCGGCGCTCCGGCTCACTCATTACGGCACGTTTTGCCGCCGAGCAGGGGCGCGAAGTTTTTGCCGTTCCCGGTTCGCCGCTCGATCCGCGCGCCGAGGGCACCAATGATCTGATCCGCAACGGAGCAACCCTCTGCACGTCGGCCGAAGACGTGGTCGAAGCCCTGGCACGGCAGATTGCCGACCGGACAAATCTTTTTTCCGACAATTCGGCTCCCGTGCCGGCGGCGCCTTTATGGGACGAACTCGATCTGCCTGACGTCGCGCCCGCGCCGAACGGCGCGGCCGATGCAGCGGAATCCGGTCGCGTTGTCGCCTTGACAGGGAAAGATCACGCCACGCCGCAAGCGCGGCTGATGGCTCTGCTCGGGCCTTCGCCGGTGTCGATCGACGAGCTGGCACGTGTCGCCAATCTGTCGATGCGCGAGACGCGCGCAATTCTGCTGGAACTTGAACTCGCCGGGCGGCTGGCGCGCAGCGGCGGCGAGTACGTCAGCTTGGTGAATTGAATCTTTTCGGCGAACTGTAGCGCCTTGCCGGGCCGAAGCCCGGCAAGGAGATCATTGTATCGCGACTAGCACGCCCCCGAGCCGACCTTACCGTTGGGATTGCTCTCTGAGCCACCCGAGGCCGTCGAGGTTTTCTCACTGCCGCCGCCGCGGTCGCTGGTGCCGCTCGCTTGCGACGCACAAGGCTTGGCTTGTCCCTGCTCCGTCATGCTTGAGCCCACCGGCTGATTCGGCGATGTCGCGGGGGCCGAATGAGCGGCTGGGTTTGAACTCGGCGCGCTCGTTTGCGCCAAGCTGATGCCGGGCGAAACCAGCGATAAGGCTGCTGCGAGAATAAGGTATTTCATCGTTCGTTCCTCCTAGCGCTATTGGCGGAGGTCAATCGCGGACCGAACGCGGAGTTCCGCTCGAAATTCGGTCGCGATTTCGTCGGGGAATCAAAGCCATTGCTGCGCAGCTTTGACGCGGCTTGGCAGCTAAAGCGCCATGGCGGATTGGAGCACCGCACCGGCACGCAGGAAGCGCTCGGGATCGACCGGCTGGCCGTCGATGCGTACTTCGTAATGCAGGTGCGGACCCGTGGCGCGGCCGGTATCGCCGATATGGCCGACGACGGTTCCCGCTGCGACGGTTTCGCCTTGGACGACATCGATGCTTGAAAGATGCGCATAGCGGGTCGCAAGCCCGTCGCCATTGTCGACTTCGACGAGATTGCCGTAGCCGCCCATAAAGCCCGCGAAAGTCACGCGTCCCGGCGCTGTCGCATGGACCGCATCGCCGTAGACGCCGCGCAGGTCAACGCCCGTATGAAGGGCGGCGCGGCCGAGAAAGGGATCGATGCGCGGGCCGAACGGCGAGGTAATCGCGAGCGCCCCGGGCAGTGGCGCCTTCAGCGGCACGTGCGGCAGAACAGATTTGAGATCCTCCGCTGTTGCGAGCGCGCTCTGCAACCGCGTGGCGGCGGCGGCGAAAGGCGAGCCATCTGCGACTGCGGGCAGAGGAACGAACGGGCCGCCGACGCCGCCATCTTGGTCGGCGTGCGCGGTGCCGCGTGGGGGCATGCGGAAACGATGCGCCGAAAGGCCGAGCGCCGCCAGCGTCTCGCGTACGCGATGGGTCAGCCGGTCAGCCGGGGCTTCGAGCGTATTGAGCAAGGTGAGATCGGCGGCGTCGGCATGGTCGTAGCGCGCCGACAGCGCGCGCATGATATCGTCTGGCGCCCAAGCATCGGTTGCGCCAGCCGGCGCGGCATCGCTGGTGCTGAAGGGCAGGGCCGGATGCGGGCCGTCCTGCAATCGGAGGTCAAAACCGTCCGGATGCGGCTTGCCGTCATGGGGCGGCACAGAGACTTCGGCGGCACTCGGCGGCGCGGCTGCCGCAGGCGCGATCTCCGCATTGGCCGGCGCTGCATCGCCGGCGACAGGCGGCAATCCGATTTGCCGCTCACGATCGGCGAAGGCCGCGATGAGGGCCGTGCGACTTTCGACCTGGTCCTGGCGTTGCGCAAGGGCATGGAGCCGCGCAGTGAAATCACTGGTCTCGGTATCGGCCCGCTGGTTGGCGTTCTCGACATCGCGGCGCAAGGCGGCGATGCGGTCCTCATAAGCATATTGCATGTCGGCCTGGCGCTGCATCAGGCCGGCGAGCACGTCATCATGAAAAATGAAATAGCAGGTCGCCGCGAGGTAGATGATGGCGATGATGGGGATCAGCACAAACACGATCAACGCAGCAAGGTGCGGCAGGGCGAAGGTGCGTGCATGCGAGCGATAGGCGAAGCTCAGAATCAGCCGATTGCCATGCGGCGTCTTGCCAATGTGAGCGTGACGGACATGCATGCAACGGACTCGGGCAGAGCGGGAGAACGCTGCAATAAGACACCGTTAAGGTTAACATCCCCTAAAGCGGACGGCTCATGCGAGGGCTTCGACGGCGGCGAGCACCGCTGCGGCGTGTCCGGCAACTTTGACCTTGTGCCACACATCGGCGATCGTGCCGTCCGGCGCGATCAGGAAGGTCGTGCGTTCGACGCCCATATATTTACGGCCGTAGAGGCTCTTCTCGGTCCAAACGCCATAGGCTTCGAGCATGGCCCTGGATTCGTCGGAGATGAGGTCGAGAGCAAGCTTGTGCTTGCTTTTGAATTTGGCGTGGCTCGCCGTCGAATCGGGCGAAACGCCAAGGATCGCCGCGCCGGCTTTGGCGAACGCTTTTCTGAGGCCATTGAAATCGATCGCCTCCTGGGTGCAGCCCGCGGTATTGTCCTTGGGGTAGAAGTAAAGCACCAGCGCTTTACCGGCGAAATCGCGGAGGCTCTTCGAACCACCTGAATCATCAGGCAATTCGAAATCAGGCGCTTTATCGCCAGGGCCCGGTTTCCTGCCCATCTCCGCCTTCCTTTCGTCTCATTAAACAGCAAACGCTTGCCAGAGCCGGCCGTGTCGAAACCGCGTGGGTTTTCGACAAGTCCCGTATATTCGGGTACGAGTCGGCATTCCAGTTTAGCCTGTTGCCGAAAGGCCACTGCGATTTGGTCGATCACAGCGACGATAGGGGCGGCAACCTGCGGCGGACCGGAGAGTCTCTGGCCGAGCGGGACATGCGGCGTACGGCCGCCGTCCTGCGCCGGCCGCTGCGGCCGCAATTCACACTTCTGACCTGGCTAACGCGGCGCCTCGTCGGCTCGGCCGCCGGCCTTGTCTTGATCGTTGCTCTGATTACCGGATTTGTGGCGCTTTATGCGGCCAAGGGGCCGATCGCCATCGCCGGCCTCGG
>JAJXZN010000187.1:2454-3498 GCA_021780015.1 Pseudomonadota bacterium | reverse complement strand
CGACGCCCGACACTTTGCCGGGCCAAGCCGCCTCGACCGCGCGGGCCATGGAAGCCGCCCCCTTGCCGGCGCCGATGACGATCGTGCGGCCATTCGGCGGCTTAGGCAGATAATGCGCCAGAACACGGGCGGGATCGGCGGCGGAAACGGCAGCGTCAAACAGCGACCTGAGCAGGACCTTGGGTTCAACTGACATTTGAAAGAAATCGCCTTCCCATTTGTTTTAATTAATTATTTGCAGACGCTATAATGCGCCGGCAGGGCCTGGTCCGATGGCGACAATCGTCTCGCATCGGGCACGTGTCAGATCGTATAGGTGAATTCCTGCTCGCCGCTCAAGGCCAGAGCACGCATATCGGCCAGCGTCCGATTGTCCAGGATCTGGGTGATGGCTTCGCGGGCTTCGAGCATGACGAGACGGACGCCGCAGCGCTTTTCGTCGGTGCAATCATCGCAGCGCCGATAGGCGGTCTTGCTGGCGCATTGGATCGGCGCCAGCGGACCGTCGAGCACGCGGATGATATGGCCAACGCGGATATCCTGGGCGGAGCGGGCTAGCGTATAGCCGCCGCCCTTGCCCTTCTTGGAATTGACAAAGCCGGCGTTGCGCAATTCGCCGAGAATGGTGTCGAGAAATTTCTTCGGAATGTCGTTCGACGTGGCGATGTCGGTGACGAGCGAGGGCTCCCCCGGCGGCCGGCCGGCCAGATGAACCATGGCCTTGAGGCCGTATTTTCCTTTTTTGGTCAACATATTCAGGGTTCGTCACCAATGCCCGGGTGGCATAGGAAAAGGATATTCTATTGTCCACCAAATTTATGTTCAGAATCAACAAACGCCGGCCTAGCACGCTTCTTTTTCGTCTGAAGGTTCAGCGTGTCGGCTCGGCTTCGGCGCTGAGCAGCAGCCATTCATCTTCGGCGGCAGCGAGGGCGCGTTCCAAATCATTGCGCTGGCGGGCAAGCTGGGCCGCTTGGTCGGGCGCCGTGGCGAAGGCCCCGGGCGCTGCCAACGCCCGATCGACGCGGGCGAGCAGATCTTGAA
>JAJXZN010000187.1:0-2444 GCA_021780015.1 Pseudomonadota bacterium | reverse complement strand
AAGGCGCTTTTTGAGCGGCGCGGCCTTGCGGGCCGGGGCCTGAGACGGCGCTGTCTCGGACTTGGCTGAGACCGGCGTTTCACCCCGGGCAGAGAGCACGAGGCGCTTGTAATCGTCCATCGTGCCGTCGAACGGCGCGACGCGGCCGTCGCCGACGACCCATAATCGGTCGGCGCAAGCGTCGAGCAGATAGCGATCGTGCGAGACGAGGATGACCGCGCCTTCATAATCGTTGATCGCTTCGATCAACGCGGCGCGGCTGTCGATGTCGAGATGGTTTGTCGGCTCGTCGAGGATGAGCAAATGCGGGCCGTTGAAACTCGCAAGACCCATCAGCAGGCGTGCCTTTTCGCCGCCGGAAAGCAGGGCGATTTTGGTATCCGCCTTGACGTTGGGAAAGCCGATTTGTGCGCAGCGGGCGCGGATTTTCGCCTCCGGCTCGCCGCGCATGAGATCGGCGACGCATTGATAGGGCGTCGCCGCCTCGTTGAGATCATCGACCTGGTGCTGGGCGAAAAAGCCGACATCGAGCTTCGCCGAACGTTCGACGAGGCCGCTCATCGGCTGCAGCCTTCCAGCGACGAGCTTGGCGAAGGTCGATTTGCCGTTGCCGTTCGAGCCGAGCAGGCCGATGCGATCGTCCTCGGCGACGGTGAGCGAGAGCCGTTGCAGGACCGGCGTCTCGCCATAGCCGACGGCGGCGCTTTCCATGCGCACAATCGGCGGGCGCAAGGGCTTTTGCGGCGAGGGCAGGGAGAAGGGCAGCACATCGCCATCGACGATGGCAGCGACGGGCTCCATTTTCGCCAGCATCTTGAGACGCGCCTGGGCCTGTTTGGCCTTGGTCGCCTTGGCGCGGAAGCGATCGACGAACGCTTGCAGATGCTCCCGCTGGGCGTCCTGCTTCTTCTTCTGTTTGGCGAGCACCGCCTGCTGCTCGCGCCGCTGCCGCTCGAAGCTTGCATAATTGCCGCGCCATACCGTGAGCTTGGCCTGGTCGAGGTGCAGAATGTGGTCGGCGACGGCATCGAGCAGGTCGCGGTCGTGGCTGATGACGAGGATCGTGGCCGGATAGCGCGCCAGATACTCGATGAGCCAAAGCGTGCCTTCGAGATCGAGATAGTTCGTCGGCTCGTCGAGCAGCAGCAGGTCCGGCGCGGAAAAGAGCACGGCGGCGAGGGCGACGCGCATGCGCCAGCCGCCGGAAAATTCGGAGAGCGGCCGGTTCTGCGCCGCGTGGTCGAAGCCGAGACCGGCGAGAATATGCGCCGCGCGCGACGGCGCGGCATGGGCGCCGATGTCGGCAAGCCGGATCTGGATGTCGGCGATACGATGCGGATCGCTCGCCGTCTCGGCTTCGGCGAGGAGCGCGGCGCGTTCTTTATCCGCGGCAAGGACGAAATCGACGAGCGTGGTCGGGCCGCCCGGCGCCTCCTGTTCGACGCGGCCGAGACGCATCTGCTTCGGTATCGAGATCGTGCCGGAATCCGGCGATAGATCACCGGCGATCATCCGAAACAGCGTGGTCTTGCCGGCGCCGTTGCGGCCGACGAAGCCGACTCGCGCGCGCTCCGGCAGCGCAGCGGTCGCTTTGTCGAAGAGGACGCGCGGCCCGAGCCGATAGGTCAGTTCATTGAGATGCAGCATCGGCGCCTTTTGGCGCAGAACGGACGACGGGTCCAGTTCAAATGAACCCACGTGATCGCCGCCTATCCGAAGGAGGTGGGCCCGACCGCGCCGATCCAATGGCGCACTTTCGTGGCATCAGCCTCGTCCATGTAGAAGAAATGCGTCATCGTCGGATGAATTGTGCTGCCGGCGCCGTCGTCGGGCGTCATGTCAACGATGCCGCGGAATATTTTCAAGCCGCCGCCGTCCCAATATTCGGTGACATAATGCCGGGCGGTGAATCCGGTATCGATGAAGGCCTTGAGATTGGCGCGGATCGCTTCGCGGCCTTTCCAGTCCGCCACGCCGAGATTGCAGATCGCGTCCGGCGTGAAACAATCGAAGCCCTTGCCGAAGGTCTTGTCGTCGATCTCTTTCCACATATCGAGGAGCCATTGCGGCGGCTCTCTCTTGGTGAAGACAAGTTGCATCGTCGCATCTCCTAAAACTGCCAATGATCGTGCGGTATGCGCGAGCGGTTACAGGGGCATGGCGACGCCGAGCGCTTTGGCAATGTCCCGCGCCGTCGCAAGCCGCGCTTCCGTCAGCGGCCGGTAGGCGGTCGTCACGGCCGCAAGGACATCCTGCGGCGCCGTCTCCGGCGTGCCGGCGTGGAATGGCGGATCCGGCGCATATTGGATATCGAGCTGGATGCGCTCGGCGATGTCATTGCCGCGCAGCAAGGCCGCGACCGCCAGCGCGCCGTCAATTCCCGCGGTGACGCCTGCCGCCGTGACGATATTGCCGTCGATGACGACGCGTTCCCGAACTGGCGT
>JAJXZN010000291.1 GCA_021780015.1 Pseudomonadota bacterium | reverse complement strand
CGAACCAGCCGATCGCTGCAACGGGCACGAAACAGGCAAAGAGCCAGAAGCTGCCCGATGCCGCGGTCGTCGCGTCGATCCCCTGCCCGAACCCCAGAAAATTCGCGATCGCGCCGGCGCCCGCCGCGCCCGCCGCGCCACCTACAAGCTGCATGGTCGGCACGGCGGAGGACGCGACGGCGCGCTCCTCCGTCGGCACACTGGCGAGAAGCCGACGCGTCATGAAGGCGAAGCAGAAACCGAAGCCGCCGCCCAGAAGGATCGCGCAACCGATCACCGCCGCAAGCGATCCGCGCGGCATGGCGAAAGCAAGGCCCGCGACGCCGGCGACGATCAGGCTCGCTCCGAGCCTGATGTAGAACGAGTGCCATCCGCTCCGAAGCCCTGCCACAAGGAGCGAGGCCACCGTCCAGGTGAAAGCTTCCACCCCGATCACATAGCCCGCGACAAGCGGCGAACTTCCATGCAGCGCCTGCATGATCGCGGAGCCATAGACGCCGAAGCTGATGGTTCCGGCCGAGAGCATGAAGATCATCGTATAGGCGGCGGCAGCGGTGCTCGAAAGAGTACCCGTCTGGCGAGGCAATAGCGGTACCCTCGAGCGCCCGTCGAGCTGCACGAAGAAGACCAGCAGAACCAGCCCGGCAAGGCCGAGCGCAACGGCACGCGCCGCGTCGGGAACGAGGCCCGCCGCTGCAATACAGAGAATGCCGAATGTGAGCACCGCCAGCTGGCTGAGCGGCAGCCGGTCGCGCAGCAACGCGGCGCCTCCCCTGTCGAGAAGCCGCATCGCGGCGATTGCGAAGGCGAGCCCCTGAGCCGCAAAGAGCCAGAACGACCAACGCCAGAGTCCGGCCTCGGCAAAGATGCCGCCGATAAGCGGACTGAGCAGAGTGGCGATACCCCACACGCCGGATACGGCGGCGAGAACGCGCGCAAGCATATGCTCCGGGAACATGGTGCCGACCGCGACATAGCAGAGGCCGACGATCCAGCCCGCGCCGATGCCCTGCAGCAGGCGGCCGACAAGGAAGCTGCCGATCTCCGGCGAGGCAGCGCTGACGACACAGCCGGCGGCATAGGCCAATGCCGCGATGACCATGGCGCGGCGTACGCCGAAGCGCAGCGAGAACTGGCCCGCGCTCGTCCCTGCAATGATCGACCCAAGCATGAAGCCGGCAATCGCCCAACCGAAATAGGCATAGCCGCCGATGTCGCGCGCCACGCTCGGCATGATCGTGGAAGTCATCAGCGCGTCGGCGGCATTAAGCCAGATGCCGAGGCAGAGAAGCGCGAAACGCGGAAAGCGTCCGCCTCCAAGCACTTCCTTCCAACCCGTTGCCCGCGCCGCCGTCGAGGTCATCTGACCGCTCTATCCTTTGCCAAGTTGGCCGGAGATAGGCGCTCATCGAGGCTTTGGCAATCGTTCAATCGTCGTTTCGCGTTCAATCGAGTTGAAAAGCTCACGACATTGCGCGCCTGCCCGCGCACGAGGCAGGTTGCGCCGCAAAAAGTTGCATCCCGCCGGTGTTCAGCGACGTGCTGCCGAAAATTTCATTTGAAGAATGTATCGACCAGTCGAAGCGCGGCAGGCCCACCGACCACAAGGAAGATCGTCGGCATGATGAAGAGGATCATGGGCAGCGTCATCAATGTCGGCAGCTTGTTGGCGCGCTCTTCCATTTCGAGGAGAGAGGTATTGCGCAATTCGGAGGCCACCAGCCGCAGGGCGTTGACCAGCGGCGTACCGTAGCGAAGCGTCTGCGTCAGCGTACTCACGACAGACCGCACACTGGGCACCTCCAATCGCTCCGCAAGATTGGCGAGGGCCTGATCCTGACTCGGCAGAATTTCGAGATCGGCAGAGGTAAGATAAAGCTCTTCGGCAAGATCGGGATTGGTGTGCTGCAGCTCGGCCGCCGCCCGCTTTATGCTATCTTCAAGCGCGAGGCCGACTTCGACGCAGATAACGAGTAATTCAAGCGCTTCCGGCAGCCCCCGTGCAGCAGCAGCCGCGCGATGCGACGCGAGCTTCTGGATGACGTAATGCGGCAAGAGCCAGCCGGCGACGCCGAAGGCCGCCGCCAGGAGATAATGAAGAGACGCATTGCCGCCGATAGCCGGGAGATATCCGAACAGAAAATACGTGAGTGTCGCAAGCAGGACAACGGCGACCGCCCGCGCCGCCACATAGGCTGGAACGGCATATTCCGCCGGTATCTTCCAGCGCGACAAGATACGCATCAATTCGTGCTGCTCGCGCCCCGTCATGCCGGCAGGCAAGCCATGCGGCACCACCGTCCTTCCGATCACGGCGTCGGCGCTCGGCTCCGCAGCCTTGATGCCGGCCTTCGGCTCGATGAGACTGATCCGGCGATCGATGGTCTGGCGGCGCATATGCATGGAATAGATAAGCATGATGAGCCCCGCCCAAATGAGCGAGAGCGCCGCACCGAGCAGGATAATTCCCGTCTGACCTGAGACAAGGGGCCCCATCGTCACTTCTTCCTTACGTCACTCAGTTAAATCCGCGTAGCCCGTTGCATCATCCAGCGCATCGAAAAATAGGCTGCCGCCAGAAATCCGATCGCAAGTGCGACGATGACGTTGCCGCGCGGATCCGTCGTCAACGGAACCAGATATTCAGGACTCAATGCCAGCAAGCCGCCGATGACGACAAATGGAAGCGCGCCCAGCACCATCGCCGAGGTCCGCACTTCGGCCGTCGTCGCCTTGGCTTTCAACCGGGTCGCCTTCCGCTTGCGCACGATGTCGGACAAGATTTCAAGCGTCACGGCGATGTTGCCGCCCGTTGAATAATGCAAACCCACGGCCACCGCAAAGAAACGAAAATCGGGAAGCCCTATGCGATCCGCCGCCGACGCAAGCGCCTCCTCAAAGCGAACGCCGATTTTTTCTTCCGCGGCCAGAGTGGCGAACACCTGGTTCACCGGCGGCGGTGCTTCCTTGCCTACAGCGCGGATCGCCACATTGATCGGCAGGCCCGCTCTGACGATGCGCGTGACCATATCGACGGCTTCTGGGAACAGGTCCGTGAACTTCTCCTCGACCTGCCTTTGCTGATGCTTCAGAAACTGTCTCGGGCCAAGATAGAAGGCCCCGACAAGCCCGGGCGCGACGATGTAGATCGGCAGGTGCAACAGGCCGGAAAGGAACAGCCACGCAACAGCGGTCGAAATGACGCCGACGGCGATCAGCACGCCGCCTATTGCCGTCATTCCCCACTTGCGAGGGAGGCCTACCGAAAAAAATCCGCGGATGCGGGCGCCGATAACGATGGGCAGAGAAAGCTCGGCCTCGTCATCCTCTTTTCGAAGCCATGGCGGCCGTGCGGGAGCAAGAAGCTTCGCCCTGTTCCGAATATTTCGACGCATCTCCCTTCTGATGGCGAAGACACCGAAAAACGAAGCCGCCCCGAGCAGCATGAGCACCGCTATTCCAATATATGGTATGAGCGTCCTCACTTGCGCTCCGCTTGCTTCGTGGGCGTCATCACC
>JAJXZN010000059.1 GCA_021780015.1 Pseudomonadota bacterium | reverse complement strand
CATTTGGTTCAGCTCATATTTCATATTGTCGCGCAGATAGTCGAAGCCGAATTCGTTGTTGGTGCCGTAGGTGATGTCAGCGGCATAGGATTCGCGGCGCTCGTTATCGTCTTTGCCGTGGACGATCGTGCCGACGGAGAGGCCGAGGAATTTATAGACGCGGCCCATCCACTCCGCGTCGCGGGTGGCGAGGTAATCATTGACGGTGACGACATGGACGCCGGTGCCCGGCAGCGCATTGAGATAGGCGGCAAGCGTCGCGACAAGGGTTTTGCCTTCGCCGGTGCGCATTTCAGCGATCGAGCCTTCGTGCAGAACCATGCCGCCGATGAGCTGGACGTCGAAATGGCGCTGGCCGAGCACGCGGCGCGCCGCCTCGCGAACGGTGGCGAAGGCCGGAACCAGCAGGTCGTCGAGTTTTTTGCCGGCGGCGAGTTCGGCGCGGAATTTTTCCGTCTGCGCCTGCAATTCCTGATCGGTTAGCTTTTGAATCTCCGGCTCAAGCGCATTGATCGCGGCGACCTTGGGTCGATAGGCCTTCAATCGCCGGTCGTTCGCCGAGCCGAAGATTTTCTTAGCAACCGAGCTGAACATCAAAGACCCTTTCGCGGTCCACCCGTCTTTTCCAGACCGCCGAAAGCGGATGCAGGGCGCCACCGCGGCGCAGGTCTCGTGCAACCGAGCCGACGCCGGCCTGCGGGCCTCATCTGCGTCTGTCTCAACGCGGTGAAATCGAACACGCGGCGCAGCTTGACCCCGAATGCAGTGCAGCAACCCGCCCTGCCGGGAGTGCCCGAGAGATAAGAGGGGGGTCCCGGCTTGTCAATCGAACCGCCCTTTGCGGGCGGCTTTTCGCGGTTCAGGTTTCGCGCTTTTTTTATGTTTCGCTCTTGGCGGACAGGCGCGACCCATTTAAGCCGGAATTGCCCCGCTCTATCCCCGCCCCGGGCCTTGACCATCGCATATCGAGGAGTTCCGCATGATTTCCGCCAAACGATTGCACGCGGGCGCCCTCGGCGTCGGCCTGATCCTGGCGACCTTTGCCCCGATGGCACCGGCCGCTGCCGCGGTGCTGGCGACAGTCAATGGTGTCAACATCACCGACGATGATCTGCGGATCGCCGCCCAAGACCTCGGCGACAGCATTCCGCGCCAGCTCGATGCCAAGGGCCGGCAGCAATATCTCCTCGATTATCTCATCGACGGGACGCTGGTGGCGCAGAAGGCACTGCAGGACAAGCTCGACCAAGGACCGGACTTCGCCAAGGAACTCGCCTATTACCGCTCGAAGGTCCTGATGGAGGCTTTGCTGACCAAAGTCGCGCGTGAGGCAGTCACGCCCGAAAACCTGCAAAAGACCTATGAGGAAGCGGCCAAGGCGCAGAAGCCGGAAGAAGAAATCCATGCCCGCCATATTCTCGTCGCGACCGAAGCCGAGGCCGAGGCGGTCGAGAAACGGCTGAAGGCGGGCGAGGATTTCGCCAAGGTCGCCAAGGAATTGTCGAAGGACACCGGCTCCGATGGCGGCGACCTCGGCTGGTTCACCAAAGAGAAGGTCGTGCCGGAATTCGCCAACGCGGCTTTCAAACTCAAGGTCGGCGACATTTCGGCGCCGGTGAAGAGCGAATTCGGCTGGCACATCATCCAGGTGCTTGCCGTCCGCCAGACCCAGTTCCCGCCTTTCGACCAGGTGAAGAACCAGGTGACGGCCTATGTGATCCAGAAGGCGCAGACGGAACTCGTCGAAAGCTTGCGCAAGGACGCCAAGATCGTGCGCACCGAGCCGGCCCCCGTCCCGCCCGCCTCCGTGCCAGCCCCGGCGCCGAACAAGAAATAGACGGCGCGACCGGCGGGGAAATTCATCGACCTGTTACAGAGGATCGGCTATGGACGGGCACGTCCAACGCCGGTCCGCGTATGTCCGATCCAGCCAAAATCTCGCCGCTCGCCCCGAAGACCTTCCCCGACGTTCCGCCGGTCGACGGCGTGCGCTTCGCAACCGGCGCCGTCGGCATCCGTTATAAGGGCCGCACCGATGTGATGCTGGCGCTCTTCGACAAGGGCACGCAAGTCGCGGGCGTCTTCACCAAATCGAAATGCGCCTCCGCCCCGGTCGATTGGTGCCGGGCGCGGCTCGGCCGCGGCAAGGCGCGGGCCCTCGTCGTCAATTCCGGCAACGCCAATGCCTTCACCGGCAAGACCGGCGCCGAGGCCGTCAAGCGCACCGCCGATCTCGCCGCGGCGGCCATAGGCATACGGCCGGCCGACATTTTCATCGCTTCAACCGGCGTCATCGGCGAACCGCTCGATGCGGCGAAATTCGACGGCGTCTTCGAGACGCTCGCCGGCGAGGCTTCGCCTACGGGCCTCCTCGGCGCCGCCAAAGCGATCATGACGACGGATACATTTCCGAAGGTCGCGATGGTCAAAGCGCAGATCGACGGGATCGAGGTGACGATCGCCGGCATGGCGAAAGGCGCCGGCATGATCGCGCCGGACATGGCGACCATGCTCTCCTTCATCTTCACCGACGCGCCGATCGCTGCGCCGGTGTTGCAGAAGCTGCTCGACAAGGGCGTCGAGCCGTCGTTCAACGCCATTACCGTCGACGGCGACACATCGACTTCGGACACGCTGCTTCTCTTTGCCACCGGCGCTGCGGCCGAGCGGGGCGCGCCGCAAATCGACGCCTATGACCGGCGTCTCAAAGATTTCCGCCACGCTCTCGATGCCCTATTGCGCGATCTCGCCTTCCAGGTCGTGCGCGACGGCGAAGGCGCGCGCAAATTCGTCTCGATCACGGTCGAAGGCGCGACGAGCCGTAAATCGGCGAAGACCATCGCCAAGGCGATCGCCAATTCGCCGCTGGTGAAGACGGCTGTCGCCGGCGAGGATGCCAATTGGGGCCGCGTGGTCATGGCGGTCGGCAAGGCGGGCGAGCCGGCCGAGCGCGATCGGCTGGCGATCTGGTTCGGCGACATCCGCGTCGCTCACAAGGGTCTGCGCGACCCCGCCTACGATGAGAAGAAAGTCGCGGCGCTGATGCGCCTGCCGGAGATCGCCATCCGCGTCGATCTCGGCCTCGGCAAGGGTGCGGCGACGGTCTATACCTGCGATTTGACGAAGGAATACGTCGCCATCAACGGCGACTACCGGTCGTAATTACGCCGCAGCGCTCTCGCTCGCATCGCCGCCATAATAGGCGATATAGCGCTGTTCGATTTCGGCGATGGGCATGACCGTGAACACGTCGATCGTGCCGAATTGCGGATCGATCACCGCGCCTTCGCCGAATTTCGCGCCGACCCGCAGATAAGCCTTGATGAGCGGCGGCAGTGCAGCCAAGCCTTTGCGCTTGTCGATGCTGCCCTTGTCGAGCGCATCCATCGCCACGCCGCGGCCTTGGCGCGGCCGCACCTGCCATTCGGCCTCGGCCGAGGCATGATGATGCAGAAAGCTCAAGGGCAGCGCCAAAGCGAGCGGATTGGTGCCCGGCAGGCTGGCGCAGCCGAACAGCAC
>JAJXZN010000002.1 GCA_021780015.1 Pseudomonadota bacterium | reverse complement strand
TCCGATCTTGCTTGCCGCTTCGAAAGCCGCACAATACACTTCTCTTTAGCCTCTGAGTGGAAATGACACATTTTGCAAATCCGTAGTCGTTACCAACAACTTCTACGCTCAATTTACATGACAATGTCCATATGCTCTTTTCAGCCGACCTTGAGCAGTGCTTCAAGGACAGCGATAGCTCGATCTTGAACGGATTTAGATGCATGCCGGAGCTTTGAATAAACCAAGCGCGGCGGGTCTGGCTTAAGGGGATCGATCTCGAGCAAATCGGAGACGTCGCAGCCATAAGCAAGTGCCGCCCGTTCGAGAAAATCTTGGTTGTATGGAATTACGCCACGCTCGATACGGCCGAGCGTGGCCTGATCGACATCAACTCGTTCTGCCGCAGCCGTCTGCGTCAAATTGCGAAATTTTCGCCATTGACGAAGAAAAGTGGGGGCCCGCGCATGGCGGGGCTTTTTCGTCGGAGCCATTCTAAAATTTTCACCCATTAACGGGGGAAATGCGACGACGCCCGATGCATAATATGCTTGACATGCATGATGCGTGTGATGCATTTTTTAAGCATGACGCTCGATGAATACCTCACAGTGAATGGAATAACCGACGCCGCTTTTGCGATGGCGATCGGAAGAAGTCAGTCATCGGTGAATCGGCTTCGGCGTGGCGAGACCCGGCCCGACTGGAAAACGCTGAAGCGCATTTCTGAGGCGACGAACGGCGCGGTAACTCCGAATGACTTCATGGGCGTTCCCGATCCTCTTCTCGGCCCGCAACCGGGGGAGGCGGCGGAATGAGTTGCGCCGCCGTCTCCCATCTCTGCCCCCGCTACGGCTCGCCCCAATTGCGCGCCACTTTGTTTTCGCGCCACGCCGGCCCGCGCGTCGCTTTTCTGTGCGGGCGCTGCGCGCCTTTGTTCCTCGCCTTCCCGCCCGACCTGTTCGGCGACGGCGGGGTGGTTATTCTGCTCGAGGGGGCACCATGACGAGCGCGCCTTTCCCCTTTCCGGCCGGCAAATCGTCAACTCAAACGATGCCTTTGCGGGGCCGCCGGCCGGAAAACCCTTTTCTCTGGAGTCCCTTGGCATGAGCGTTGATAAACATTCCCGCGTTTTCGTCATCGAAGGCACGCCGGCGTGGGAGGCGTGGCGCGCCGTCATCGCCGGCTGGCCGCCGCTCGTCACCCGTGAGGTTGGCGGCGAGACGAGGCAGGGCGCGTTTTTCCCGTCGCTTTTTCCGCCGTCGGCCAAGAGCGGGGAGAAGAGCGAATGATCGTCCGGCGCCGGCCAAGACATCTGCGCCGAAGCGTGTTTGGCTCAGTTCTGGCCGTTCTCGGCGGCGGCGGCCGCCAGCGCGCGCGCCAAATTACTGACGAGCGCATGGCACAGGGTTTCGACCTGCTTGACGTCGAGGGAAATCTCGGTCGCTGCGCCGTCGCGAACCAGCGCCAGGGCAATGCCGCCGTCGTCCCGCGAGCCGAGATGGAGCGTGGTCGCTTCCGAAGAGAGCCCGGATTTAAACGGGTCGGTTTTTTTCATGACAATTCCTTTCATCGCGTGAGTCGCATCGCCGATGATAGGGCGCCCCGGGCGGAACGGTCGAGCCGCCCGGGGCGCTTGGCCGCGCTGGGCTCATCGCGTCTTGCGTCCTCCTGGTCCCGCCGCCGCCTCGGCGTGGCGCTGGCGGAACTGCTCGCGCGCCCGCGATTCTTCTTCGGCCAGGCTCGCGGCGAGTTTTTCGGCCATGTCGGGCAGCAGCAGGCAATGCTGGACCGATTTCAGCGCGGCCTGCGCCGGGTGGGTTTCCATGGTGGTGGTGAGGGTCAGGAGGATGGTCCCGTTGGCGCGGGCCTCCAGCCTGACGTTCTCGGTCAATGGCGCCTCATAGATCGGCTTCATCTCATATCCTCGGGTCGGGTCGTTGGCGCGACCGGACCGATCCTAGCTCTTCATCAGGCCGTTGGCGCGGCCGCGCTTCATGCCGGTCGTTCCCTCGTCTTTCCGAAGCCGCCCTTCGCCGGCCGCCCCGTGCTGTCAGTTGAGCACGGGGCGTTGAGATGCGGCGCAAAAGGAATTTGCTTTCGGATCAAATCAGCGAACGAAAGGGCATCGCCGTGAACGATATCGTCGTTCATGAGGCGCGCGACTGGGCCATGAAAATGGTGCGCTGGGACGCGCGCGCTTCGGGCGATCTTTCCGGCGCCATGGCGCGGGTGGCGCGGCGCTGCGGCGTCACGCGTTCGCTGATCTGGGCTCTCCACTACCGGCCGCCGAAGGACATCTGGACTTCGGCTTATTTCAAACTGCACGAGGCCTATCGGGCCGAGTGCGAACGCCAGGCGAAGCTTTTCGACCATGAATTCAAGATCGCCGCCGCCAAGGCGGGGCCTGGCGCGCCTTTTGTGCGCGCGGCTGTTGTTGTTGCTGGCGAGGGTTTGGGCGGTTCTGCCGCGCCGGACGCGCCGCTCGGATAAGTGAGCGCGGCGCCCGCCGCGTTCCTGTTTGTGTTTCGTTTCGTTCCCCGTTCCCGTGTCAGCCACGCGACCGCGCCCGCGTCCGGGCGCTCGCTCTTCGTTTGGAGCGCATCATGAGCAAAATCTTCGCCTCGGCCGACCAGATCGCCCGCGCGGTGGTCGCGGCGGCCGGAATTACCGGCGCCGATCCGTGCGCCGTGCTCGCCATTTCGGAAAAGCGACCAGTCATTCGCGCGCGTTTTCTCGCCTTCGCCGCGCTTGAGGCGGCGATCGCCGGCGTCAATGTCGAAGCGCTCGCGCGTGGCCTGAATTTTCCCTATCGCGGCAATGTCGCGAAGCAGAAAATTCATCCGCGCCCGGGCTGGATGAGCCTCGGTGATCTCGATGAAGTGATCGGCGCGATTCTGGCGCCCGAAATGGAGCCGGAGGGCGAGTCGGAAACGCGCATCGAAGCATCGCCGCCCGCGACCATGGCGTCGACCGGTATCTCGCCCGCGCCCCCGCCTTCGCGGCCGTCGCGCCGCGGCGGGATGACCATTCCGCTTGGCGAGCCGGAGCCGGGACGTTCGGCGTTGGACCGCCGGCGCGCTGGCGTGACCGAGGCGGACGAATTCGATCCGCGTTCGAGCGCGGCGCGAGCGCGCGAGGCGCGTCGCGCCATCACGCTGCCGCGCGTTCCCTCGCTCGAAAGGAACATGCCGTGAGCAAGTTTCCGTCATGGACCGCGCAGGAAGACGCGCAGCTCGAACAATTTCTGGCGCAGCGCCTTTCCCAGGCGGAGATCGCGCGACGGCTGCCCGGCCGCTCGCTGGCGGCGATAGAGGTCCATATCAAAGCGCTTGGACTGACCGCGACCGACGGCCGCAATTTTGTCTTCCCGGGCGCGCGGCGCGCCACGCTGTTGCATCTACTCGATCTCAAGCGCGCTGGCCATTCGCCGCGCCGCACCGAATTGCGGATCGCGGTCGACGGCGCAGCCTTCCACCGTGGTCACGGCCGCGACGCGGACGCCGCGGGCGTCGACGACCCAGGGCGCCGCCATGCGCACGCGCG
>JAJXZN010000146.1 GCA_021780015.1 Pseudomonadota bacterium | reverse complement strand
AAACTTTGCCGGGCGGCGTGAAACATACGATCATCGAGATCGAGGGCGACACTGGCTTTTATGACAACACCGGCATCTACAAAGTGCCGCCCGACAATTATTTCATGATGGGCGACAATCGCGACAATTCGACTGACAGCCGCGTCCCGCCCGACCAGAACGGCGTCGGCTATGTGCCGTCGGAAGATCTTGTCGGTCGCGCCGAGATGATCTTCTTTTCCATCAAGCCGGATACGCCGGCCTGGGCGTTTTGGGAATGGCCGTGGACCGTGCGTTGGGACCGGCTGTTCAAACCTGTCAGATAATGGCGGGCAAGCTCGGCGACATCGCCGCGCTCGAAGCGAGCCTCGGGCATCAATTCGCCAATCGCGGGCTCGTCCAATTGGCGCTGACCCATGTCAGCGCCTCGGCGGCGCGTCACGACAGCTATCAGCGGCTCGAATTTCTGGGCGACCGCGTGCTCGGCCTCGTCGTGGCGGAGATGCTCTATGACAACTTTCCCGCCGCAGACGAGGGAGAATTGTCGCGCCGGCTCGCCGATCTCGTGCGGCGCGAGAGCTGCGCCGAGGTGGCGCGGGAATGGGGCCTCGAAAGCCACGTCCGGCTCGGCGACAGCGAGCGCCAGGCGCGCGGCACGGCCAAGGATGCGATCCTCGCCGACGCCTGTGAATCGGTCATCGGCGCGATCTTCCTCGATGCGGGCTATGAGGCGGCGAAAACGGTCATCAGCCACGTCTTCGCGCCGCGGATGCGAACACCGCGCCGGCCTCTGCGCGATCCCAAGACTGCTTTGCAGGAATGGGCCCAGGCACGCGGGCTTGAGACGCCGCTCTATCGCGAAACGGGCCGCACCGGGCCGCATCATGCGCCGGAATTCACTGTCGAAGTCGCCGTGGCAGGTTTTGCGCCGGCCGCGGCGAAAGGCAGTTCGAAACGCAGCGCCGAGCAGGCGGCGGCGCTTGCCTTTCTGAGCCGCGAAGGGATTGGCGATGAACGAGCCTGAAGCGGCCGAGGCACAAAGACGCTGCGGTTTTGTCGCGCTGATCGGCGCGCCGAATGCCGGCAAATCGACGCTGCTCAATCAGCTCGTCGGCGCCAAGATCTCGATCGTCTCGCGCAAAGTGCAGACGACGCGCATGCTCGTGCGCGGCATTGCCCTTGAAGGCGAGGCGCAGATCGTCTTCGTCGATACGCCGGGCATTTTTGCACCGCGCCGGCGGCTCGATCGCGCCATGGTGGCCTCCGCCTGGGGTGGGGCCGCCGATGCCGACGTCGTCGCGCTGCTTGTCGATGCCCGCAAGGGCCTCGACGGCGATGTTTCAGAGATTCTCCGCGCGCTCGAAAACGTCAAAGCCAAGCGCGTTCTGATCTTGAACAAGATCGATCTCGTCGCCCGTCCGGCCCTGCTCGAACTTGCGGCCGCGGTGAACGACAGGCTCGGCTTCGCCGAGACGTTCATGATTTCGGCGGCGACGGGCGATGGCGTTGCGACGCTCAAAGAGCATCTTGCGGCCATGATGCCCGCCGGCCCCTGGCTTTACCCCGAGGACCAGATTTCCGAAGCGCCGATCCGGGCTTTGGCGGCCGAGATCACCCGCGAAAAAATCTTCGAACGCCTCCACGACGAATTGCCCTACCAATCGACGGTCGAGACACAATCTTGGGAAGAGCGGCCGGACGGCTCGGCGCGGGTCGAGCAGACGATCTATGTAACCCGCGAGGCGCACCGCAAGATCGTGCTGGGCGAGGGCGGGCGCACGATCAAGGCTATCGGTACCGCGGCGCGCAAGGAGATCGCCGAAGCCGCCGAGCAGACGATCCACCTCTTTCTCTTCGTCAAAGTGCGCGAGAACTGGATCGACGATCCGGAGCGCTATCGCGCCATGGGGCTCGACTTTCCGAAGAATTGAGGCCTGGCAGGGGCGCCTTCGACGCGGATATGAAAAAAAGCGGCGGAGAAGCTCCGCCGCTTGAACTTCTCGATGCTGTCCCGGCGATGAGGCCGGAAGGATAATCAGAACTCGCTCGACTCGTAAGCGGTGACTTCCATGCCGACGCAGACTTCGCAGATCGTGGGGGTCGTCCAAGCCATGGTTCTCTCCTATCTGACTTCCAAGCTGCCGGAGGCAGCCGCGAAACTTACAGGTTGGAAGATAGGTCATCGGGCGCCGATTTGGTCAGAGATTGGCAAGATCGATGTAAGAATTTTGTCAGGACCGCCGTCCTGGATCGTTTTTGCGGTGCAATAAGCGCCGCCGCTACCAACCGCCACCCGCGCCGCGCGGAAAATGCTAAAGATTCGGCATGAGCCTTGATCTCTCCCGGCGCCGCGCTTTCAGCCAGGGCCGCACGCAGCGGCCCGCCGCTTCGCGCGCACTTTTGTGGTTTGCGATCCTGCTCGCGTTGCCCTTGGCGATCTTCGGCGTGTTCGCTTTCTATCTGTTTGGCGCCGATTATGCGGTCACCCGGACGCGCGAGGCGGCCCAGGCCGAGCGCCAGGCCGCCGATCTCGGCGATGTGGCGAGCGCCACGCTCGAATCGAAGGCGGACGGCGCCATTGCGCAGATCGCCGCCGCTCTGGCCAAAGGCGGCCCGGACCTGTTGCGCAATCTACGTGTCGCAAGTTTCGTCAACGAGGTGCGCTTTCTGCTGGTGCACGACAGTAACGGCCATGTCGTCCCGATCGCGACGGGCACGGTTGAATCCGAAAACGACTTCCTGCAGCGATACGGCGGTCTGCTTGCGACGCTGCGGGGGCAGTTGGGCGCCGCGGGCGCGCCGTCGAAAATCGGCATCTGGACCGTCGGCGAGACGCAGATTTCCTATGTCCGCTGCCAACGCCTCAACGACACGCGCGACATCTGCATCATCTTCGACGAGATCACGCTCGATCCGGTACTCGAAGAGGCGCTCGACAAGGCCAGCGCCAAACTCAACGACCGGCTGTTGATTTTGCGCGATCCGGTCGGCCGCGCTTTGTGGAGCCACGGGCCGACCAATCTCAGCACATCGGCGATCTCGGATCTCTCCGGCTCGATGCGCGGCTGGCGCATGGAGACGTCGACGCCGGCCAGCGCGCATCATGGTTTGCTGCCGTTGCTCGCGATCACCGTGCCGCTGATCGGCTGCTGGCTGCTGCTGATCTGGTATATGTATCGCAATCAGCAGGCCCGCTTGCTCGAGAGCACATTCCGCAGTGAAATGACCGCCAAGCTCTCGCACGATCTGCGCACGCCGATCGCCAATCTGCGGCTCTATACCGATCTGCTGCTGCGCCGCAGCGGTGACGAGGCTGCGGTCAGCCGCTATGGCGCGGTGATGCGGGCGGAGGTCGAGCGGCTCGCGCTTTTGGCCGACAATACGATCGTCTATGGACGCACCGCCGCGCCGGCGCCGGTGCGGCTCGAAGAGGCGGTGCCCGATGTCGTCGTAGACGCGACCATCGCGCGCTACGAAAATCTGTTTGCCGCCGGGGGCTCGAACATCGAGGTCGTGCATAACGCCCCGCGCGCCGAATTTTTCGATCGGATGAGTT